>JBDSIH010000026.1:0-9734 GCA_039918055.1 Chthoniobacterales bacterium | reverse complement strand
GGTACTGTTGAAGGAACTCATACGGCTGATTATTTGAACAATGAAGGAATCAAGCCGATTACTTCGCCCGATCTGAGGACTGCGCTGCTCTCCCTGCAGAAGAAAGAACTGGATGCCGTGGTCTATGATGCGCCGATGCTCATGTATCTCGTGAAGGAGATGGGGCTGAAGGTGCAGTTGCTACCCGGCCTCTTTGATCAGCAGTCTTATGGGATTGGTATCGCGGATAATAACACCGCGCTGAAAAAACAAATCAACGTGGCGCTGCTTTCGCTGTCCGAAAATAGTGAATTGATCGATCTCGATAAGAAGTTCTTCGGCGAAGTAGAAAAGTAATGTAATCCTGCTGAGTTCCCAAAGTTGAGAGATAAAATAAAAACGGCGCTGTAATTTCTTACAGCGCCGTTTCCAGTTTAAGATTTAAGTTTTATTAAGCGTTGGCTGGCTCTGCAACTTTGCCTTCTGCTTCGTCGCGATCTTTCATCGCTGCTTTGCGGCTGAGCTTGATGCGGCCTTTGTCATCGACGCCGATGCACTTGACCCAGATTTTGTCGCCGACTTTGCAGATGTCCTCGGTCTTGTTGACGCGGGTGTCTGCGAGTTCGGAGATGTGGACGAGGCCGTCCTTGCCTGGAAGCACTTCGACGAATGCGCCGAATTCTTTGGTGGTGACCACGGTGCCGAAATACATCTCGCCGATACCAATATCCTTGGTCATGCCGGTGATGATTTCACGCGCGCGATTCAACCCTTCGGAATCGCTTGAGTAAATGTGTACCGAGCCGTCGTCTTCGATATTAATCTCAGCGCCGGTTTCGGCGATGATGCCCTTGATGGTCTTGCCACCAGGTCCGATAAGAAGACCGATTTTGTCGATCGGGATGCGAACGGTTTCGATACGCGGAGCGTATTGGCTGAGCTCGGTGCGTGGCTTGTCGAGAACAGTGTTCATGTAATCGAGGATCACGCCGCGTGCTTCTTTAGCTTCGGCCACAGCTTCGGTCAGGATCTCGTGGCTGACGCCTGCGAGTTTGAGGTCGAGCTGGAATCCGGTAACGCCATCAGTGGTGCCACAGAGCTTAAAGTCCATGTCGCCGAAATGATCTTCGGAACCGAGGATATCAGTGAGCGTGGTGTAGCGGCTCAACTGGCCGTCCGGAGCAAACTCGGTAACGAGTCCGACAGAAATACCCGCAACAGGCTTCCTGATGGGGACGCCGGCATCCATGAGGGCGAGAACGCCTGCACACACGCTGGCCATCGAGGTGGAACCGTTGGATTCCATGACTTCGCTCGTAATACGGATCGCATACGGGAAATCGGCTTCTGCTGGCATAACGGGCTCGATCGAACGCTCGGCAAGTGCGCCGTGTCCGGTTTCGCGACGATTGGTTCCGCCGAAACGACCTGTTTCTCCCACGCTGAAAGGAGGGAAGTTGTAATGAAGAAGGAAGCGCTTGGTTCCAACGCCGCCGCCGTAGGTATCGAAATCCTGGGCTTCATCCGCTGGTGCCAATGTGACAAGGGCGAGGGCCTGGGTTTCACCGCGCTGGAAGAGCGCAGAACCGTGGGTGCGGGGAATGAGGCCGCTTTCTCCGAGGAGAGGGCGAAGCTCATGGTAGCCGCGTCCGTCGCAACGCTGCTTGCGATCAAGGATGCTCACGCGGAAGGCTTTTTTCTGTAGATAATCAAAGGCCTGGGAAATGGCGAAGTTATTGGCTTCAGGGAATTTTTCCAAAATGGCTGCTTTGACTTCATCACGAAGCGCGCTGACTGCTTTTCCACGGGCAACTTTGCCGGCAGTGTAGAGGGCGGATTCAATGCGATCGCCAGCAACCTGGTAGGCGATTTCAGACATGGATTCGTCTACGGAAAGGAGAGGGACCACACGCTTTTCTTTGCCAGCCTTGGCAGCAAGTTCTTTCTGAAGAGCGACGATGATAGCCACGTTCTGACAAGCGAAATCAAGGGCTGCAAGGAAGTCTGCTTCAGGCAATTCCTTGGCGGAACCTTCGATCATGATGGCTTTCTCTCCGTCGCCTACGTAGACGAGGTCGAGATCGCTGACTGCACGCTGGGTGTGCGTGGGGTTAACCACGAACTGGCCATTCACACGGCCGACACGAACTGCACCGACAGGACCCGCGAAGGGAATGTCAGAGACGGCAAGGGCGGCGGAAGCACCATTGATGCTGAGAATATCAGGATCGTTTTCACCGTCCGCGCTGAGTAGAAGGCTGATGATCTGTGTATCGTAGTAGTAACCCTTAGGGAAAAGGGGGCGCAATGGACGATCCGTCATGCGGCAGGTAAGGATCTCCTTTTCGCTCGGGCGGCCTTCACGCTTGAAGTAACCACCGGGGAATCTACCGGCTGCTGCGGCTTTTTCCTTATAATCAACGGTCAGAGGAAAGAAATCCTGGCCGTCTTTGATAGAGGTGGCGGAAACTGCGGTTGCGAGAACAATGGTTTCGCCGCAACGGACAGTTACTGCGCCGTCTGCGAGTTTGGCAATTTTGCCCGTTTCAAAAGTAATGGTCGTTTCGCCAATAGTGGCGGAGAGAGTATGATGCATATATAGTAATGTGTGCGGGAGGGACGACCTAATAGGGAAAAGTTTCCCGAAATGGTGCCACTCGCCTTTTTAATTTATTTTAGGGTAGGAAGATTCTAAGCGGTGCCTAGAATTACTTACGGAGATCTAAAGCCTGAAGAATATTGGTGTAACGTTCTACAGATGTGCGTTTTAGGTAGTCCAGTAAGCTACGGCGGCGAGCCACCATCTTGAGTAGGCCACGGCGGGATGCATGATCCTTCGCATTGGTCTGAAGATGCCCTGTAAGTGATGTGATACGTTCTGTGAGGAGTGCGATCTGCACGTCCGCGCTGCCAGTGTCCGTCGGGTGGAGTTTCAATTTCCCCACATTTTCTGTTTGTGTCATATTTGTAAGCTGGGGAAAATGGCAGGGTTTTTCGCCCAATGCAAGTGGGAATTGCCACTTTTCTCTCTGTGGGGCATTTGACAGCTCACTTTCATGGCGTAGTTTACGCACAGTCAGCAAAATCCGCCGATTGGCCTCCTTATTAATGGGGCTTGAGTAATAAACGATAAACCCATAACATCAACCCCCCATTAGAAACCGACACGTTGTAGGTGCGTAACCTACCCTCACAGAGTATCGAGGGGACTTTAGGATTTTTAATGTCGAGCTGACATATAAGAAAGACTTCCATGAGCGAAATCACCAATACTAATTCCCAGCAGGAACACGAGAGCGAGATTGCTATGCGCATGAAAAGTGCGTTCCTCGCCAATATGAGCCATGAGATCCGCACGCCGATGAATGGCGTCATCGGTATGGCCGGTCTTCTGCTGGATACGCCTCTTAATGAACAGCAGCGGGACTTTGTCTCCACGATCCAGGAATGCGGCGAGACATTACTCTCCATCCTGAATGACATTCTCGACTTCTCAAAGATGGAAGCCGGAAACATGGCTTTCGAGATTACGGACTTCAATCTGCGCGATGTCATTGAAGATACGGTCGAAATCCTTTCCAAGCAGTCACAGTCCAAGGGTATCGAAATGGCATCCCTTATTTTCCACAATGTGCCGCAGGATCTTCGTGGTGACCCGGGCCGGGTGCGTCAGGTTCTTGTCCATCTCGTTGGCAATGCCATTAAGTTTACGGAAGAGGGCGAAGTCGTCATCCGTGTTAAACGTAAAAGTGAATCAAAGACCGGTGCGCTTCTCCATTTTTCCGTGAAAGATACCGGCATCGGCATTACCGCCGAGGAGCAGCAGAAACTTTTCCTTCCCTTCATTCAGGCCGATGGCTCCAGCACGCGCAAGTACGGCGGCGCGGGACTAGGCCTCGCCATTGCGAAGAAACTTGCCGAAATGATGGGTGGCGATGTCGGGGTGGATAGCGTTCCGGGCAAAGGCTCGACTTTTTGGTTCACCGCACATTTTGAAAAGCAGGCCGTGGGATCCACGGTGCAGCGTCCGCCAAAAACGGCCATTGAAGGTATTAAGGCGCTTATTGTGGATGATAATGAGACCAATCGGAAGATTCTCTCTCACCAGTTAAAGTCCTGGAAGGTTGTTCACGAGAGCACCAAAAACGCCTCCGAAGCGTTGACCTCTCTGCTCCGAGAAGCTGTTGAGGAAACTCCCTATGATGTTGTCATTCTGGATATGCAGATGCCGCAGATGGATGGCTTGATGCTGGCGCGTGCCATTAAGGCTGACCCGCTTCTTGCCAGGATTCCATTGGTGATGCTTTCGTCTTCTGTGGGATGGAAGAATGATCCGGGTGTGCTGCGCTCCGCTGGTATAGAAGTCTATCTCTGCAAACCCGTTCGTGAGCTCGAGCTTTTCGATGCGCTCGTAAAGGTGGTAGGTCGTCAAAATGGCGCGTCTGCCGCGACGGCGATTGAAGACTCTCCCGTTATTATTTCATCTGAGTATTCCGTTCCGACATCCACCACCATTGAGGAAGAGCCTGCAGTATTTGAAGCTCCTGTAAGGGTTGAAGCTCCGGCTCCGATTGCATTTACTTCTCCGGTTATTGACAGGCCCCCGACTCCAGCTGCGCCATCGTCTTTTAGCGATCCGAAATCTCTCAGCAAAGGTTTTCAAACTTCTCCAGAACTTGAAGCTCCCATCGTTGTGGAGGAGAAGTCTGAACGGGTGGCTTCTGTATCGCCTGACGTTGAGCCCGCGCCATTTTTTACACCTCCAACTTTTAAAGCGCCTGAACCCGCGGCTGCTGAGGTTTCAATCGAGCCGCCTGCAATTGCAGAATCCGCGGTACCGGTAAGACAACCGACTCCGGAAGAGGTTGAGGCCGTGATGCACCAGTTTTCGCCTGCCAAAGGAGACGGATTTCCCGTGGAGTTGACGCCGGAACAGAAGATTGCGCTCGCATCCAAAGACAATGACAAGAACGAGGGCTCTGAAGATTACAAAAATGTTTTCTCCGGACTTCCTTCCTATCCTTCCATTCCTGCGATTCCGAAGCCACCGCTGACGATACCCGGTGCTGCACATGCGATTAAAAATGGATTAACCCGGACGACGATAGCAACGCCGTCTGCTACAATTCCACGGCCATCCTTCCTGTCCACTCCTCAGAAAAAATCTTCCGCAAAGGTCGAAGAACAGAGCGAGGATAAAACACAGGATGAGGCTTCGCCTATTCCGGTAGTCCCAAGACCTCCGGGAGGAAAATCCCGGGACGAAAAATTTATTATAAAAAATTCCAATACTGCGAGCAGCAGGCTTGCCCCTCCTGTCATAACGGCTCCCGTCGAATCCAAGCCGCCATTGTTGAAATTCCTTTTATCGAAAATGCCGGGCGGCGGAGGCGCGGCCAATACACCGGCTGCTGCTTCCAAGCCAGATATGAAAAAGCGTATTCTGGTAGCGGAAGACAATACGACAAACCAGAAGGTCATCATCCTTCAGCTCCAGAAAATGGGCTATACGGCCGACGTCGTCGCAAATGGAGCGGAAGTATTACATTCTCTGCAGAATGTGCCTTACGATCTTGTATTGATGGATTGCGTGATGCCGGAAATGGATGGCTACCAGGCCACCGAACAAATCCGTCAGAATGGAAACGGATATAAAGGCATTCCGATCATTGCGATGACGACGAATACCATGGAAACCGATCAGCAGAAATGCATCGATGCCGGTATGAATGACTGCATCAGCAAAACGGCGGGGCCGGAAGACCTTCAGAAAAAACTGGCGCATTGGATCTCCGTCGGGAAAGCATAAGCCTTCTCAAACGTAAGTCAGCTTTCACGGAAATGCGGAACCGGAGTTCCGCTATTTCCGGTGATATTCCTGAAGACTCATCACGCCGAGCTCGCTCTTTTGCAGAGATGCTATGGCCTGTGCGCTCGCATCCGCTCCGCGAAGAGTCGTCATGGTGGGAATACGATGCGCTACTGCTGCGCTTCGGATAATAACTTCATCCTGCCGGGGTTTTTTGCCACTCGGTGTATTGATGATAAACTGAATTTCGCCATTCTTGATAAGATCAAGGACATTGGGGCGTCCTTCCTTGAGCTTATTCAGACGATGATTCGAAATTCCGGCTTCGGTCAGCGCGGTGGATGTTCCATCCGTTGCGTGTAATTCGAATCCGAGTTTTGAAAACTTACGTCCGATTTTAATGGCCGTTTTCTTATCGCTGTCCTTCACGCTGATGAAGACATTTCCCTTCATCGGCAGGGCCGGCTGCGCGGACATCTGCGCCTTGGCATAGGCATGGCCGAAGTCGGCATCGATGCCCATGACTTCGCCGGTGGATTTCATTTCAGGTCCGAGAAGAATGTCGATGCCAGGGAATTTAATAAAGGGGAAGACCGCTTCCTTGACGGAGTAATGCTCAGGCAGGACTTCCTCCGTGAAGCCAAGCTCCTTGAGCGTTTTTCCCGCCATGATTTTCGCAGCCATCTTGGCAAGAGGAACGCCGATTGCCTTGCTGACAAAGGGAGCAGTACGCGAGGCGCGGGGATTTACTTCCAGCACGTAGACCTCGTCATCTTTAATGGCGAACTGAACGTTCATCAAACCGCGAACCTGCAACTCGATGGCCATGGCTTTCGTCGCGCTCTTGAGAGTTTCAAGAATTTTTGGAGAGAGTGAAAAAGTCGGGATGACGCATGCGCTGTCGCCGCTGTGAATACCGGCCTGCTCGATGTGTTCCATAACACCGCCGATAACACAGATTTCACCATCTGCGATACAATCGACATCCACCTCAATGGCGTCTTCCAGAAAACGATCTACAAGGATCGGACGCTCCGGGCTGGCATCGACGGCATTTTGTATGTAACGGCGAAGGTCTTCTTCTGTATAGACGATCTCCATGGCGCGTCCGCCGAGGACAAAGGAAGGACGCACGAGAACGGGATAACCAATGCGATTAGCAACGGCGATGGCTTCGTCTTCATTGATGGCCGTGCTGCCGGGCGTCTGGAGAAGGCCGAGCTTATCCAGCATCGCGGAAAATTCCTTGCGGTCTTCCGCGCGTTCAATATTCGCGGGTTGCGTGCCAATAATGGTAACGCCGTTTGCCTGGAGTGCTGCGGCGAGGTTGAGTGGCGTCTGGCCGCCAAATTGCACGATGGCCGCATCGCAGTTTTCCGCTTCGTAGATGTTCAGAACATCCTCAAGGGTGAGGGGCTCGAAAAATAATTTGTCGCTGGTGTCGTAATCCGTGGAAACGGTTTCCGGATTTGAATTCACCATAATGGTTTCAAATCCTTCTTCTTTCAGCGCGAAGGCCGCATGGACGCAGCAGTAATCAAACTCAATGCCCTGACCGATGCGGTTCGGGCCACCACCGAGAATCATGACCTTCTTTTTGTCGGTCTTGCGGATTTCAGTTTCGTCACCATAGGACGAATAGAAATATGGTGTATACGCTTCAAATTCCGCAGCGCAGGTGTCGACGAGGCGATAAGTCGGAATGACACCGAGTTCTTTGCGTAGCGCACGGACTTCGGCTTCGGTTTTTTTTGTAAGATGAGCGATCTGCCTGTCGGAAAATCCGAATTTCTTCCAGCGACGTAAAATTGGTTTGGAATCCGCAACGGCAGCAGGGAAGCCGTGCTTAATGATTTCGTACTCCACTGCGATGATCTGGCTGATGTTGTGAAGGAACCAGGGGTCCATCGCCGTCAGTTCATGGATGCGTTCCTGGCTGATGCCTGCAAGCATGGCATGGCGAACGGCGAAAATGCGTTCCACATTCGGGACGCGCAGGAGTTGTTCGATTGCGGAAATATTCCAGGAACCGTCTTCATTGCGTGGCTCTTTATCTTTCGGATCGGCGCCGAGACCAAAGCGTCCTGTTTCCAGCGAGCGCAGCGCTTTTTGCAAAGCTTCTTTAAAGGTACGGCCAATGGCCATTGCTTCTCCGACGCTCTTCATCTGTGTCGTAAGAACGGGATCGGCCTTAGGGAACTTCTCAAATGTGAAGCGGGGAATTTTGACAACGCAATAATCGATCGAAGGCTCAAAGCTCGCCGGAGTTTCACGGGTGATGTCGTTTTGAATTTCGTCGAGCGTGTAGCCGACGGCAAGTTTCGCAGCAATTTTGGCGATGGGGAATCCGGTGGCTTTCGAGGCCAGTGCCGAGGAGCGCGAGACGCGCGGATTCATTTCGATGATCGTCATGCGTCCGTTCTTTGGATTAACGGCAAACTGAATATTCGATCCTCCTGTTTCGACTCCAATCGCACGGATGACCTTAAAGGAAGCATCGCGCATCATTTGGTATTCCTTATCCGTCAGCGTCTGGATCGGCGCGACGGTGATGGAGTCGCCCGTATGGATTCCCATGGGGTCGAGATTTTCGATCGAGCAGATGACCACACAGTTATCCGCATGATCACGCATCACTTCGATTTCAAATTCCTTCCATCCGAGAAGCGATTCTTCGATGAGGACTTCGCTGACGGGGGAGAGGCTGAGTCCGCGCTGGACGATCTCTTCAAATTCCTCGCGATTATACGCGATGCCGCCGCCGCTGCCGCCAAGAGTAAAGGCGGGGCGAATGATCAGCGGAAAGCTTCCGATCTCATCGGCGATCTCACGGGCTTCCTGCATTTTGTGCGCGGTGCCGGAGTGGGGCATATCCAGCCCGATCTCGATCATGATTTCTTTGAAAAGCTGGCGGTCTTCTCCGCGTTTGATGGCTTGGGCATTTGCCCCGATCAGACGTACGCCATAGCGGTCGAGGATTCCGTGATGCACGAGTTCCATCGCGAGATTAAGAGCCGTCTGTCCGCCGAGGGTAGGGAGCAACGCATCGGGTTTTTCCCGGGCGATGATTTTCTCCACCATCTCCACGGTAATCGGCTCGATATACGTGGCATCTGCAAATTCCGGATCGGTCATGATGGTCGCGGGATTGGAGTTCACGAGAATGACTTCATAGCCCTCCTCGGCGAGCGCCTTACAGGCCTGAACGCCTGAATAATCAAACTCACATCCCTGCCCGATGATAATCGGACCAGAACCAATCAATAAAATTTTACGTATCGAAGTATCTTTTGGCATTTTGGCAACGGGGCGAAGAGTAAGCAAAGCAGGCGGGGGAGTGCAATGGAATCGTGAAAAGGAATTTGTGCCTTGATTTTCCGCCTCTCTCAACGAACATTCCATTATGGCTGAGTTGGAGGTTTATGCGGCTGGAATCCGGAATCCAGATAAAATGATGGGCCTTGCCCTTGAACTGGATGCCGTACTCGGCCTCCGCTACAAGGTCGATACGAACCATGATATTGTTTACATGGAATTTACCGAGCAGACCCTCACGCTTCACGATCTGAAGTCCATCTTTAACAAATTGGAGCTTGATGCCAAATTTGTGGGCGCTCTGCCCTCTGAAATGCGTCCCAAATCCAAAACGGCGCTCATCCACGACTGAGTCTCTTCAGGCCTCGTAATTTGAAATAAACAGGGATGACCGCAATTTTTAATTCGATTTTCAATTATCTGGGCGAAGGTTTCTTCGAGTTCCTGGTTTACCTTGGCGAACTGGTTGAACTGGTCCAGGAAACGATGGGAAGCATTTTTAAGGGGCGCATTCGCTGGGCGCTTACGGCTCACCAGATTCTGGAAGTCGGGTTTCGTTCCCAGATGGTGGTTATAGTAACCGGTGCTTTTACCGGGGCCGTCTTTGCGGCGCAGATTTTCTTTCAATTCC
>JBDSIH010000025.1:0-3430 GCA_039918055.1 Chthoniobacterales bacterium | reverse complement strand
GCGTAGCCCCAGTCGCGCTTTGCATCGAGATTTCCAAGGAAAAGCTCCTTTTGAAGGCCCATTTTGATCGCGGCAACCGCACGGGTGATCTTGCGGGTTACAAAGGTTTCACCGCGGCGAGGGCTTTCGTGGTTAAACAAAATACCATTACTGGCGAACATTCCATAGCTTTCGCGGTAGTTTACCGTGGCCCAGTAAGCAAAAACCTTGGCGACCGCATAAGGGCTACGCGGCCAGAATGGTGTGCTTTCAATCTGAGGAACCGCCTGCACCTTGCCATACATTTCACTGCTGGATGCCTGGTAGAAACGCGATTTCACGCCGGTTTCCCGCATGGCTTCCAGAATACGCGTAGCACCTACTGCGGTAACGTCCGCAGTATATTCAGGAATATCAAAGCTGACACGCACATGACTCTGCGCCGCGAGATTGTAGATTTCATCCGGCTTGAGCTGGTAAATTAATTTTACGAGATTTACGGAATCCGCGAGATCTCCGTAATGAAGAAACAACCGAACCCCGTTAACATGCGGGTCCTGGTAAAGATGATCGATTCGCGAAGTATTAAAGGTGCTGGCGCGGCGGATGATGCCGTGAACTTCATATCCTTTTTGGATGAGTAAATCGGCAAGGTAAGAACCATCCTGTCCGGTGATGCCGGTAATAAGTGCTTTCTTCATATATTAAAGTTTCGGGGTTTCCTTTAAGATCTTCCGCTGTATTTCCAATAGCTGGGTAATGCCACCTTTGCCAAGCTCAAGCATCTGATTGAGTTCTTCTGTGGTAAAAACATTCTCTTCACCGGTGCCCTGAACTTCCACAAATTCAAGCTTCTCGGTCATCACCAGGTTGAAATCAACGCTGGCATCCTTATCTTCCACGTAATTAAGGTCAAGGCAGGGCGTGCCGTCTACTACTCCGACGCTGATTGCTGCGACGAGTTGTTTAAGGGGAGATTCTTTGAGCAACCCTTGTGCTATCAGTTTTTGAAATGCCAGTTCAGTGGCAATGCAGGCTCCGGTAATGCTTGCCGTGCGGGTTCCGCCATCGGCCTGGAGAACGTCGCAATCGATCCACAAGGTGCGTGAGCCGAGTTTCTTGAGATCAATGGCTGCACGCATGGAGCGGCCGATAAGGCGTTGAATTTCAGACGAGCGGCCATCGAGCTTGCCTTTGGCGATATCGCGAGGTTTGCGCGTAAGCGTCGAATACGGCAGCATCGAGTATTCGGATGTCACCCATCCACCGACGACTTTCTGGTCTTTCATCCAGCGAGGAACATCTTCATCAATGGTCGCGCTGCAAATCACACGGGTATTCCCCGCGCAAAAGAGCACCGAGCCTGTAGCATGCGGCGCAAAATTCGTTTCGATTCGGATTGGGCGCAACTCGTTTTGGGCGCGATTGTCGGCTCGGGTCATAAAAAGGCGACACCATTGGCTGCTTAAGTTACCTTTGGCAAGCTCCGGTTATCTTAATGGATAGATAAATTCGTCTTATTTCAGTTCCTGAAGTTTCGTGCACTCAGGACGAAGATTCAGCAAATCGCTGATATTCACCGGCTGGCCCGTGGCGATCGAGCGGTTTGCAGCAATGCCGATTAAAGCGGATGCGGCGCCCTGCTCGTGACCAGCGCTTTTTCCAAGCGGGTCTGTGGGCGGGTTGGTGCTGAAAATCTGCTTCTGGATCGCGGGATCGCATCCACCATGTCCACCGGGAAGTTCTTCAATGGTCATTTCATAAGGCGGCTTAAAGAGCGGATAGACCGTAATTTTATTATAAGCCTGGCTGGAATCATGCCCTGCACGCTGCTCAGAGGCCAACTCCTCGTTACTCTGCCCACGAATGATGTGGGAGTTATGGTGCTGGATGTATTCCAGACGGCCTTTATCTCCATTGAAGCTGACTCGGTAGCCTTCGATCGGGCAAAATGCCGTCAGCGAATAGGTCAGCGTAATTCCATTGCGGTAGCGCACGACCGCGCCTACGGAATCTTCAATATCAATCCCTTCACGGAAAACATTCTTATCCCGGAGGTAGCCATCGACGGGCTCTGCATCGAGATAAAGCCCTTTCAGGGCGGGATCATTATCCAACGTAAGTTTAAACGGATCACTGTCAGGAGCCTTGCCGGTATAACGATCGTATTCGGTCAATTCCTTCTGTCCGCGATCAAGCGCATTTTGCCTGCCGTAAAAAGCAAGATTTCCAAATGCGAAAACTTTTTCAGGAATGGAATCCAACCACCAGTTCACCATGTCAAAATGGTGCGTGGATTTGTGAACCAATAGCCCACCAGATTGGGATTTATCGCTATGCCACCGCCGGAAGTAATCCGCACCATGGCTAGTATCGAGCATGTATTCGAGAACAACGCTCTTTACGTTACCTATCGCGCCTTCGGCAATCAGTTCGCGAACTTTGGAAACGGGACCGCCCCAGCGCATGTTGAAAGTAACCTGTACCGTGTGACCGGACCGCTCCACCGCGTCGAAAATGCGTTTGCACTTTTTCTCATCAGTGGTTAACGGCTTCTCGGTGATGACATCGCATCCCGCATCCAGCGCACGAACGATATATTCATCGTGCGTGGCATCCACGGTGCAAACCACCACAACATCCGGCTTCTGCTCGGAAATCATCTTGTCAAAATCAGCGGCGGAATAGGTCGGGATGTCAGTAATTCCAAATTTCTCCTTAAGGCGGTCGGTGTGATATTGCAGACGTTTTGCGTTAAGATCGCAAAGCCCCACCAGTTCCGCTTCGTTCTTATAATCCGAGACGACAGGATCAAGGAACATGAGGACTCGTCCTCCCGTGCCAACCATTGCATACCGCTTTTTCTTAGTGCTTCCCATAGATAAATTTGTGAAGGCAAGAGGATAACTCCACCATCTTACCACATGCCAGAGGATTTTTGGCTTTAATGGAGGTAAATTTCCCTGTCATGGGAGGAATCGTTTGCGTTTGCAAAAACTTTTTCTTAGCTTTCCGCCATGAAAATTGACATCTCGGATTCGAAATCGCAAATGGGCGCAAAAGCCGCAGCCTTTACCGCCAATCATATCCGGGAGACCATTCGCAAAAACGGTACGGCAAATATCATCGTAGCCACCGGCGCCAGCCAGTTCGAGACACTTGCGGCTCTCATTCAGGAAAAGGACATCGCCTGGGATAAGGTGACTGCTTTTCACCTCGATGAATATGTCGGCACTCCGATCACCCATCCTGCCTCTTTTCGTCAGTATCTCTGGAAGCGTTTCGTGAGTCAGCTCGAGCTTCCTCTCAAAGCTTTCCATTATGTAAATGGGGACGCCGCAGATCCGAAAGCGGAGTGCAAGCGCCTTGGAGAAGTCATCGCCCGGCATCCGATCGATATCGCTCTCGTTGGCATCGGTGAAAATGCCCACCTTGCTTTCAATGATCCTCC
>JBDSIH010000024.1:0-1774 GCA_039918055.1 Chthoniobacterales bacterium | reverse complement strand
GCAAACATCCGGGTTGCTTCTCCTAGAAAAGTTCCAAATTCGAATATATTTTTTGGTTGTAAGGTTCCACATATTCCCATTAAGAGCGGATACTCTGCTCTGTCGTGAGTGGATCCCCAGTGACATTCGGAAAGTCTTACAGGTTGATTTAGTAAGCCGGGGAAGTGTTTGAATGGATTCGCTTCTTTGAAATTTATTCTGGCGAGATGAAGAAATGATGCCTCGCTAATATTTCTATAAGCATTCACCGCACAATCAACGGCATGACCCCTATACCGAATAATGCTCAGGGGAAGTTTCCATAATGGAGCAAGAAATAGTTTAACCGTATTGGTAAATCGATTCATGATTTTGTTTTAATCCCTTTAGGGGTTCATCAAAAATTTATAGGGATTAAGCACTAATTCCAAATAGTGAAAAAATCTACGGTTTAAGAAAGGCTGGATCGCGTGGTGGATCACTATTGGGAATGGGCTCAGTGCTGGGAAGGTATTTTACCTCACCGCTGAGTGGGATGATGACGATAAGTTTCAGCGGCCCCTCTTCTTTACTGCGGATGAGAATGGTGTCTTTGGGATCCGATGCGCTGACATTTCCGATTAGTAGATTTTCAAAGGGGATTTTGTCAGCGACCGCTGCGGTAAGGTAGCCCTTTTCGACGAGCCGTGCCTTGAGGGCGGATACGCTGGTAATTCCCGCATCGGCAGGATAGCCGAGCGTCTTATCATTCTTAGCGATCCCATCTGCCGCCATTTTTTTGACGACAACCTGGACTTGCTGTGCATAAACAAGATTCTGCACGCCTGGCATATATTTTTGGACAGAGGATCCGACCTTCACGGACCACACAATCGCCAACGCAAAAATAACGATATTGATGTAGCCGAGGATCAGTCCCGCCAACGCGAGGCCGGAGCCTTCGATTGCACCTTCGGAGCGATTAATCTTCCCGCGTGCCACGTGGCCAAAAATAACGGCGGCAATACCCATAAGGCCGCAACACATGAAGCTGACAAGTCCGATGACCAGGCTCGTGATTGCGAGGCCCGAAGTTTTCTTTTGGAGTGGGAGATCGTTCATAAATTAATTGTCGGTCAGGATAGGCGGCCTTCGCAAAAATACGAACACGTTTTGCGAAATTTCTCCATACTCAGAACCTAGCGATGCTCGTAGCGAGGAATCAGAGGCTCTTTCAGGATGAGGCGAAGGAGCCCTGAGCTGTCATTAAAGAGCACCGTCTTCGATCCATCTGTAAGAAGGAAAAGATATCCTTTGCCATTCTTCATTTTAACAAGAACCTGACAGTCTGCGGCTTTCTTTCCCTTCATATACTCCGCAGGAATCGGCTCCTCCGAAAATGCCGGATTTTTAATAATTAAACTTATGAGCGGTTGAAAATAAGTTCCGGCCGCATGCCACGCTGCGGAGGAGGAGGGCATTACCTCAAATCCTTCGATTTTGTCCGGATCAATAAAGCTCTGTAGTGATAATCCCTTTAGTATGGCATTATCACTTTGTTTCCAGGGGAAGAGGTTTACGAATTTCAGGTAAAAAGATTTCGTCGTGCATCTCCCGGTCTCGCCGCTCATGGATGACATGCTCATCATGGCGCTGCCTGGCGTTGAAACAACTTTCGGTGAGACGAGAGGTTTTGCCGTATCCTGCGCCTGCAACGGAACGCACAGAAGCATAGCCAGCATAAAGGCCGGAAGTGATTTCTTCATAAGTATTGTTGCATTTGATTAAGTGGTAATTCCATTCGCATAACAAATTA
>JBDSIH010000023.1:0-4602 GCA_039918055.1 Chthoniobacterales bacterium | reverse complement strand
AGCCTTTAAATCCAGAGGTGGCTTTTGTCATTTTTGGGCTAAATAAACAATCCGTTGCCAGTCCGGAAAACGACTGACACTTTGATTTATGAAAACAGAAAAGCAGGGCAGTATTTCAGAATTTATCAACCGGCACTTCCGGCATTTCAATGCCGCAGCCATGAAGGATGCCGCCGATGCTTATCGCGCGCATCTTGATGCGGGCGGACAAATGTTCATGACGATTGCCGGAGCGATGAGCACGGCCGAGCTGGGCCTTTCCCTTGCGGAAATGATCCGTCAGGACAAAGTGCAGGCCATCTGCTGCACCGGTGCGAATCTTGAGGAAGATGTTTTCAACCTTGTCGCGCACGACTTCTACGAGCGCGTGCCGAACTACCGCGACCTGACTCCTGCCGATGAGCAGGAACTTCTCAGCCGCCACATGAACCGCGTCACCGATACGTGTATTCCTGAGATGGAAGCCATGCGTCGCATTGAAACTGCGGTATTGGAGGAATGGATCGCTGCCGATAAGGCGGGTGAACGTTATTTCCCGCACGAGTTCATGTATCGCATTCTGCTCAGCAAAAAGCTCGCGGGCGAATACCAGATCGATCCGAAAGACAGCTGGCTTCTTGCCGCAGCGGAAAAAAATCTGCCGATGTTTGTGCCGGGCTGGGAAGATTCCACGCTGGGTAATATGTTTTCCGGGCACTGCATCACAGGAGACGTGAAGAATGTGCACACGGTCCGCACAGGTATTGAATACATGATCTCACTGGCGGAGTGGTATACGAATACCTCCAAGCCACTTGGCAAGGTTGGCTCCATCGGATTTTTCCAGATCGGTGGAGGCATCGCGGGCGATTTCCCGATTTGCGTGGTTCCGATGCTGCACCAGGATCTTCAACGGGATCATATTCCGCTCTGGGGTTACTTCTGCCAGATCAGTGATTCCACAACGAGCTACGGCAGCTATTCCGGCGCGGTGCCGAATGAAAAGATCACCTGGGGTAAACTCGGCATCGATACCCCGAAGTTCATCATCGAGTCCGATGCATCGATTGTCGCGCCGCTCCTGTTTGCCTCGATTCTTCAGTGGTGAGCCGCTAATCTATGAAATCTGCTGCGCGAAAAGTGGTGACGGTCTGTCTCCTGCTTTTCGTGTGCAGTGCGGCTTTCGGGCGCACGATCGCGCTGCAATTTGATGATTGCGACCTTATGGCTGCAATTGTGGAGGAGGGGCCGAGGCATAGCTGGGCATCCTCCAACTGGAGTACGCCGATTTTCAGCACCATCTCGATTACTCCCGGCATTAAGCGCAGTTTCCTCATTCGGTTTCCTTTGGATAAAATCCCCAAAGGCCAGCATATCGTGTATGCGGAGTGGACTTTGAACCCACACGTGGTTGTCCCCAATAGTCGTCTTTTTATCTGGCGTCTTCTCGTGGATTGGGGAGCGGGGGTGAATTACAACTACCGGATGCTTCGCCCCAAGCCTCTTGCCTGGACCGTGCCTGGAGCCCGTGGCAACTCTTCTGACAGGGGCACGAAACCTAGCGCCATTATCCGTATGAGCCAGCCGGGGGAGCAAATTGTTAATGTAACCGAAGATGTGGAGCTTTGGTACACAGGAGCGGCTCCGAATTATGGCTGGCTGATTTGCCTTGAAGATACAGATAGCTATGTTCGTATGCTGTCACCCCTATATGAGAATCGCTTAAATTGGGAGCTTCGAGTAACGTATGAACCTTAACGGCCTTTGAAATCATGAACCCACCATTTTTCTCTCCGATGAATTTTACATTTGGTATCTCCCGAGCCCTTTGGATGGCGGGAATTTGCTTCTTTTGTGTTACGGCAGGTTTTGCCCAGACCCCGGATAGCGGTCAGCTTCCTGCCAAGGGGCCGAATTGGCTGGCCGGGTTTCAGATCCGCTATCTTGTGCGGGTAACGGGGAATCCTACGGACTTCGCGAATGCGCAGTCCATTCTCGTCTCTCTGCCCACGGGAACATGGCTTCGGGCGGATGGAAGTGACGTAGTCGCGCAATCCGCATCGGGTAAGGTATTGCCCACGGCAGTTCTTTCACATGCTCCCGGAGGCAGGACAGTGGTCCAGTTTCAACGTGAAGGAGATGAGCGCTTTTACTGGGTCTATGCCATGGCGCCTAATGGCGCGGCCGCCTCGAACAAACCTATCGCTCAGGAGGGCATTGTTGCGGAGTATCGTCAGTGGAACGGGGATGTGCTTGATAGCTGGGACGCCGTCGTCAAAGGCCTTAAGCAAAGTAACACCGTCATCGGAAACTCCTTCGTCTCGAATATCCACCAGCGGTATAATCCCGTCCGCCCCGATAATCCCCGAAACTTCGCAGCTTCGTATCGCGGATTTCTTAATATCACTAAACCTGGAACGTATAAATTTTTTCTGAACACGGATGACGCCGGGTTTCTTTTCATTGATGGCTTCAAGGTATATGAGGCTCTGGGTAGCCGTATCCATATTAATGGAGTGGTAAAGGAAAGCGACTTTAAGCCCATCGAGCTTGCGGTAGGTATTCATCCGTTTGAAGTACACCACGTCATGGGAAATAGCGCGCAGTCTGCCGGTAAGGCAGTTCTGGTATGGAAGATGCCGGATAAGCCACCGTATTACATTCCTCTCACGGCTTTTAACATGGGTATGTATGCCGAAGTCGCAAGGGTGGAAAATTTCGCCCAGGTATCTATTCCAATTTTTGCCTTTGGAATTGATGACACACTGAGTTCGGACGGTGTGAACCTCTATCTTGCTCGATTTGAGGCTCAGGGAGATACCAAGGATCCTCAGCAGCTTGTCTGGGATTTTGGAGACGGAACCACGGGCACCGGCAAGACGGTGGAGCATATTTACTTTACGCCAGGAGATTACAAAGTTTCGCTGAAGTCTCCCGCATTTGGATTTCCCTTTACGCAAATGGTGCATGTCTTCGCGGCGCCCGTTGCCACGAGCCCGTTTTCCCTGGCTATTGCCACCAAGCTTTTAGCAGGAGTATTGGCTAGTCCTACATGGACGACCACGGACCCTCAAAAGCTGAATATGATTTTCGATTTTCTGCTCATTTCCGAACAGAAAGACCGCTGGCCTCTTCTGGAAAAAATTGCACGGCATCTGTTAACGCTGCCCGGCAATGACCCGCAGCGGCGCGTCATCTTTTACACGACGTTGATGAAAGCACTGGCAGAGCAGGGAAATGGAACGGAATCCATCAAGCTTATGGATACGGCTCTCAACGAATTTCAGAAACTTCCGAGTATGGAAGTGGAAATCATGCTCGCTGCTGCGGATATTTACCGCGTGAATCTTAAGGACTACGAAAATGCGAGTCGTCTCTATGAGAAGCTTATCGAGGGGCATCGTGGCGTAGGAACTCCGGGAATCCGCCAGGCTGCCATTCATTGGGGAGATTTATTCACCGAGTCTGATGATATTGCACAGGCGGAAGCGCGTTACCGAATGGCGAAGGATCTCGGAGGCCAGAAATTTCAGTCAACCGGAACGATGGATGCTATCAAACAGGGCGCGCTTCTACGCGTGGCCGAACAGAAGCTAAATACCGGAGAAGTACGTCAGAGCCGTCAATTGCTGGAACGTATTGAGATAGATTTTCCAGAACAGAAACTTCAGGGTTTATACCGTTTTTTACGTGCGGAAGCAGATCGGTATGCCGGTCGCTACGAAGAGGCGATTCGCAACTACGAAGTACTCATCAAACTCAGCCAGTGGAGCAGCTATCGGGATCGTGCTTTTTACGGTATTGCCGATTGTTACTATCGCATGGGCGAATTTGACAAGACCCTCAAGTGGCTGGATACGCTTAAGGCGTCGTTCCCTGATTTTTACACAAAGAAAAAACTGGATAAATATCGTAAGGTCGTCGAATCCCACAAGGAACGCGTGGAAGTGGCACGGACAAAAACTGCCGCTAATCCGCAGGCCGAAGGCGCAGATATGGAGTTTAAGGGATTTGAAACCGGGTTTGAACCGGACGAGCATCAGAACCTCGGTCATCCCGAAAACTTTAAATTTACTCCTTTACTGGGAATGATGGGACCCACAGTGGGCTTGATGCAGGCTTATAATGGGCCGCAGCAGTTCGAATATTTCAAGCATGTAAGTAACATGACCGTTAATGGCACGTACTGGGTGGAATTCTGGTATCGAGACATGCTGGGCGGTCCTCCATCAGTTACCATTTCGCTTGTCGGTTCACGTGGTGAAAGTAATGAAGACGGTGGCAGTGTAACTGTGGGTCTGGATTCTACCTATGGGGAATGGCGCAAGGTAGGTGCCATTTTGAAAGCACCTGTTACTCAGGATGGTATTTTAAATATTACTTTCCCCACTACGGTTGGGACGGTAATAATGGATGCCGTCAAGATTTTCCCGGTTACCGACCGTGAATTCGATTCGCTGCACAGCTTTGTGCAGGGGACTGCAACGCAATAGGCCGCCAATATCATCCGGCTGCGCTTAAGTGCAGCCGGAAACTACTCTCTAGGATTGCCGCACCCTTGATTTAGGGACACAGCAGACATACCACCAAAGCAATAAAGGCTAAGCGGCGCATATGTTAACT
>JBDSIH010000022.1:0-2304 GCA_039918055.1 Chthoniobacterales bacterium | reverse complement strand
GAGGGTAAAAAGGAGAACCAGATATGAAAGGCAAGCGATACAAGACCGAGGAAAAGATCCGTGTATTGAGAGAAGCGGATGGAGATAAAACGATTGGGGAAGTATGCCGGGAGCACAACATCTCGGAAGTGACGTTCCATCGATTCCCTTCTTGGGAGCGTGAGGTCATTTCGCACCGGTTGTATTGCCTGCTCCCGCAGGCATTGAAATCGTTCGCATGGGTGTTGTTATAAAGTGGATCGACGGGTGATCCGGATAAGTGCTTCCAGGACATTTTTAACGCGTTGACTGATAGCCGACCGGCTGACACCTTTCTGATGCGCAATCTCCGTTTGCCGCCAACCGTCCCGGACGATTTGCAGAAATATTTCAGCGCTGCTCTCGCTGACATGCCCTTCTGTTATAGCGATCTCCAGAGCGCAAATGCAGTCCTTCAGATTCGATTCCTGATTGTACACGTGACGACCGAATACAACGCGTTCCCGGGTCTGATCCTGTACTCTCCGCAGGCGTTGAGTTTCCGCGTCCTCTCTCCGTCGTAATTCTTTCTTTGCGTACCCCAAAGCGGCTTTGCAGGAGCGATCCAATTGGTTGTGGATTTGACTTTCCGTTGCAGCCGCCGTGAGGTGGTGGTTGTTTCGCAGTAAACGCCGATCCAGCAATTCGAGGGCGATATGGCGAACCTCTCGAGAGCGTTCGCTTTCTTCATGGGTATCGGAGCAATTTCGCATACCTGACAACGCGTGCTGCAATTCGATCAGATGACGATGTAAGGCCTGTTTCAGTTCCGGCGGCATTGGCTTTGTTTCCCGTTTTGGCAGGAATTCAATCCAGGCGGAGACGAGACCACGTTTGTTGCTTTGATTTTCAGGGAGCGAATTGATTTTTATTTTGTTCTTCATTGCCACGAAGAACTTTTCCGCTGGAGGGATCCGGGCGTGAAAACGCCGGATCACATCGTTTTTTTCAACTCTGGAAAAATAGTACCTTAACAAATGGACGACTCATTGCGTGTACCGGGTAGATGAAAGAGAACCATTCACGTTTTGATGACGAGGGAAGAATGCTGCGAGCCATCCCCTTGAACATTTCCCACTATTGTGACCTGCTTGGGCTGAATCAGGAGGAGGGAGTGCGGCTTGTAAGCCTTGCTCGAAACCCGCTCTTTTCCATTCTGACGACACAAGCCAAGGCGCTGTTTGAAGTCCGCTGTAAAGATTCCTACGACTGCCTGAAACTCCGGCAACGGGTCACTCTTCATCTCTTCCGCATGGCCAGCGGGAAATTCGCCCCATGCTCAGTCCCATTCGCCGTTGCGGTCGCATTGATGGCGATGGACGTCACTGAAACGCTGCAAGGGTTACAGTGGGAAGCCGAGTCTCAATCGAAAGTCGGGGAGGATTCATGCGGACGGAATTGACACAGGTGTTCGAAATTACCAGCGAATTTCAGGGCATCGAATTTGTGCTCTGTTTTTGCGAAATGGTCGTTGTCGATCGTGGTCGACTGCGTCTTGGAAATCCTTTCATCCCCGTGCACTATTATTTCGACATGGGAAGCATCACCAGCCGTGACGCAATCAAAATTGATCATGTCCTGCCTCTCGGCAAATACGACTACCGCGAGATCCCTCTACAGCCATGGATGCAGTTCCGTTTTGAGGACGTTCGATGGGCGGTCGAAGTATGCAAGGAAATGAGCCAACCACTGCCGGAATCAGGATTCGGCCGTCTTTAAATCTATTATGAAAACAAAATACACCACCATTGCATGGATGACCGATCTTCACTTGCATCAAGCCAATCCAGCAAACCGAACCAAATTTCTGAAAGAGCTGGTGGCTGCGGAATTCGACGCGGCGATTATCACCGGGGATATTTCAACGTCATCACAAGTGATTGAGGATCTCGCCAGTCTTTCGGATGCCTGTGGGAACAGGAACCTCTTCTTCGTCCTTGGAAACCACGATTTTTTTGACGCTTCGTTTTCCAGTGTCGATGTCGCCGTGGAAAAACTCTGCAAGACGCGGGACAATCTGCATTACCTCGAACATGGTGGCACGCATCGTCTCGCCGAAAATCTTGGATTGGTGGGATGCCGGGGATGGTCGGACGGCAGGGCGGGACTGGGCAGCGACTCCAGGATTTATTCATCCGATGCGTTTCGGATCCGGGATTTGATGGTGACGTGACTCCCTTCAATCAAGCCGGTTGAAGAGTTAGTCTGGAGGGTAAAAAGGAGAACCAGATATGAAAGGCAAGCGATACAAGACCGAGGAAAAGATCCGTGTATTGAGAGAAGCGG
>JBDSIH010000021.1:0-1610 GCA_039918055.1 Chthoniobacterales bacterium | reverse complement strand
ATGAGGACTACGATGCGTTGAAACCACACTTTTCGGAAAAAGAAATTGTCGATTTGAGTCTGATTGCTTCCATCATTAATACCTGGAATCGCATTTCCATTGGCTTCCGTAATACGGTGGCATGAGTAATCTGGAAACCAACAATCCCCTCTGTCCGATCCAGATTTGCCTTGTTTCCGTGACAAAGACGATTATGGTGGCGGCTTAGGTCAGAGCCCATTTGGGCATTGGTAGATTGCTAGTTGTGTTTGGCGGAATGTTCCGCAGCTCTCAGTGGCGATTTTGAAATCCGAAGAACGGAAACAGCGCTCGAGACTCCACCTTTTAGAAAACTCGTCATGCAAAGGCGCATTGTGCCTTCGTGCGACACTACACAATCACACTAATACTATGCCTTTTAATAAACTAGGCCTTACCAAGGCGCTCCTTCAGGGCGTCCAAGCCATGGGTTATGGCGACCCCACGCCCATCCAACTTCGCGCCATTCCCGCCGCGCTCGAAGGCCATGACATCATTGCCTCCGCACAAACCGGCACGGGAAAAACTGCGGCTTTCGGTCTTCCGATTCTTCAACACCTCGATACGCACGGAAATTTCCGCTGCCTTATTCTTGAGCCGACACGCGAACTCGCCATGCAGGTGGAAACCGCATTGCGCGATCTCGCCCGATTCACGAATCTCCGCATCACATCGCTTTACGGCGGCGTCGGTTATGGCGCACAGCGCCAGGCACTAAAAAACGGACTTGATATCATCGTCGCCACTCCCGGACGACTTGAAGATTACATCACGCAGGGCGAAGTTCGCCTGCACGATGTGAAGTTCCTCGTGCTGGATGAAGTCGACCGCATGCTCGATGTCGGATTCCTTCCGCCAATGCGTCGCATCATTTCAAAGTGCCCGAAAGACCGGCAGACACTTTTCTTTTCCGCAACGCTTCCGCCGGAAATTGCGGAGCTCGCTTCTTTTGCCCTGCGCGACCCGCAGCGCATTGAGATCGGTGCGGCCCGCACGGTTACTTCCACCGTCACGCACGGTGTGTATGCTGTGAATGTCGCCCGCAAATTCGATCTTCTTCTAGCTCTGCTTAAGAAGACGGATTTCCAAAGCGTCATCATCTTTTCCCGCACTAAACACGGTGCTGATAAAATTGCGCGAAAACTTCGCGACAGCAATCACTCCGTGGCCGTGCTTCACGCAAACCGCTCCCAGAATCAGCGCATCGAAGCGCTCGAAGGTTTCAAGTCCGGCAAGTATGAAGTGATGGTCGCGACCGATATCGCCGCGCGCGGCATTGATGTCAGTGGGGTCAGCCACGTCATCAATTACGATATTCCCCAGCATCCTGAGGATTACGTCCACCGCATCGGCCGCACAGGCCGCGCACAGCAAACGGGCGATGCCTACACGCTCGTCACGCCGGAAGAGTTCAAGAAGCTCGCCGCGATCGAGCGCTTCATTGGTCAGAAAATCACACCGCTTACGGTTGAAGGATTTGCCGCAGGTGCAGCAATCACCGATGCCCCGGTAGCAGCCAAACCCGCAAAGCAGGTATTCCGCAGCCGTTTTAATTCCCGCCGCGGCGGACGACGCTAATTTAATTTAACAAA
>JBDSIH010000020.1:0-3033 GCA_039918055.1 Chthoniobacterales bacterium | reverse complement strand
GCAGCGTAAAAAAGAGAGGATGATTCAGAACGACAACATTGGCAGACTGAATCCGCCGCTTTGCACGCTGATAGAAACATTGCGGAGATTTGCCGCAGGTTCTTTGGGTGCAGATATGGCGTTCGCTGCAAACCTGCATCCAGACCTGGGGATCGGGCTCGAGTGTGAAATCACTTAATGATCCTTCATTCGTTGTCTGGCTCCATTCGTATATCCGTTCGAGTTCTTTTCTTTCCTCGGAGGTGAAAAGATCGCTGGAATTCTGCATGGCGCGTTCCAGGCGCAATGGGCAAAGGTAGTTTTGGCGGCCCTTGAGCAGGGCGGCTTCAAATTCTACCGGCAGGATTTTTTGCACCATCGGGATGTCTTTATACATCAGCTGCTCCTGAAGATTGATGGTATGGGTGGAGATGATCGCTTTTTTGCCGCGACGGACGGCATGTAGAACAGCGGGAATCAGGTAAGCAAGCGATTTGCCTACGCCTGTTCCGGCTTCCACGACGAGGTGGCCGCCTTCCTCCAATGTACGTGCGACGCGGCGGGCCATTTCTTCCTGTTCCTTGCGCCATTCGAAATTCGCCGCTTTGGAAAGCAGACCTGTTTGGGAGAAAATCTCTCCAATTTCCTCCTCAAAAGATATTTGCAGAGACCCGGCCCCGTCTTCGTCGTGCAAGGAGATCATCGTATTACTCTGGTGGATAATGGGTGCTTTGTCATTGAAACAGGAAAAGACAACGCTACTATGAACAATCTACCAAATCCAGAAAACGAAGGAATATTTAGAAAAGAGAGCCTGATTATCAATTATGAGACTGCTGGACCGCTATGTTTTGATGAAGTTTTTCATACCCTTCATCTATTGCTTTGTCGGATTTTTGAGCATCTGGCTGGTATTTGACCTTAGTGATAACGGACCGGATTTTATTGAGGCGCATACGCCGCTGAAAAAAATCGTCGAGTATTATCAGACCCAGATTCCCGAAATCATCGTTATCAGTCTGCCGATTGGTGAGCTTCTGGCCCTGCTTTATGCGCTGACCCAGATGTCGCGATCCAATGAGATCGTTTCCATGCTTACAGCGGGCGTCAGTGTCGGAAGAATTATCGTGCCGCTTGTTCTGGTGGGCATGTTGCTTACCGGCATAACGCAGTATTTTAATTACGAGATGTCCCCGCATGCCGCTGCGGAGAAAAAGCAGATGCTTCGGGAAATCAAAAGGGGAAAGAAGATCGAGCCGGGACTGACGGGCCATCTTTTCCGAAATCGCGAAAATTTCCGCACCTGGTACATGCGCAAAATCCATAACGGAAAGCTGAAGCAGTATCTGGAAGATGTGCAGGTCATTCAGCAGGATGCGAATGGGAACATTACCGATCAGCTCTATGCCCGTGAAGCCTACTTCAATCCGACCAGTAGAGTATGGACATTCTTTTTCGTGAAATATGTGAAGTTGGACGATAAGGGAGAAATGCTTCAGCCGGAGTATTCGCGAAAAATGGATGTTTCAAATTGGTCAGAGACACCATGGCGGATCGCAAGCTCGGTGATGAATCCCGATTATCTGTCTGTAGATGAGCTGAAACTTTACCTGACCTATAATTCGGATTTCCCTAAGAAGCGCCTGGCTCCTTATGAGACACAGTTGTATTACCGCTGGGCATTACCATGGGTTTGCCTGTTGGCAATCTTCCTCGCGGCTCCGCTGGGAATTGTTTACTCGCGCCGAGGCATTCTGGGCGGAGTGGCGTCGGCAATTGCATTATTTTTCTCGTTGGTATTTATCAGCAGTCTTTTCGTCACGCTTGGAAAGGGAGATAAGATTAATCCCTTCGTTGCGGCATGGGGCCCGATGGTGGTTTATTTTGCGATTGGGCTTACGTTAACCTGGATGAAATCCACCAATCGCGAATTGCCTAAAATACCGGGCATCTAGAATCTTTGAATTATGCAGAATGATTGGGAAATCAAAAATCGCGGTAATGTCTGTTCGAAGACAGGGCGTGAATTTGGAGATGGAGAATCTTTTTTCACCTTGCTGTTCCGCGAGGCTGAAGGGTTTCGTCGTGAGGATCTGAGCGAAGAGGCATGGGCGGAACGTAACGAAAACATTCAACCTTATTCCTACTGGAAATCAAAATACACGCCTCCACCACCGCCAAGTCCAGAAGCGCTTCCCAAGGAGAATGCGGAATCCCTTCTTCGCAAGCTGATGGAAGATTCCAATCCCGCGTATAACAATATCCGCTATATCCTCGGCCTGATGCTTGAGCGGAAACGTATTCTCAAGCCCATGCCGGGCTCGGATGACGAAAATCTTATCTACGAGCATGCCGCTACGGGGGAAACATTCATTATTTTGAATCCGCGACTGAGCCTGGAGCAGATCCCTGCCGTGCAACAGGAAGTGGGCCAGTTGCTTTCCGAGCCGTTGAATGCTTAGTTTTTCCGTAAGGAAATGAAAACCGGGGACTTCTTGCTCTTCCTTGCGCCGATGGCAGGAGTGACAAATACGGTTTTTCGGCGCATCTGCAAACGGATGGGTGCCGATATTCTTACTTCGGAATTCGTTTCCGCAGAGGGGATTTTTCATCGCAGTCCGCGAACGCGCGAGTATCTGGAAATCGCGGAGGAGGAGCGCCCTGTCGGCGTGCAGCTTTTTGGCGCGGATCCCGATCATCTTGCTGAGGCGGCGAAAAATGTCGTGGACTGGATCAGGCCGGATTTTCTCGACCTGAATTTTGGATGTCCGGTGAATAAAGTCGTCTGTAAAAATGGAGGGTCGGCCCTGCTGAAGGACTGCCCGCTTTTAGAACGGGTGGCGAGGGCTGTCGTGAAGGCTGTTGATCCGCTTCCCGTGACGGCGAAAATCCGTATCGGCTGGAATGCGCTTTCCATCAATGCCACCGAGACGGCGAAAATTCTGGAGGAAGCGGGCATTCAGCGTCTTGCGGTGCATGGACGCACCAAGGAGCAGGGTTACTCCGGGGTGGCGAACTGGGATGTCATTGGCGAAGTCGTGCAGACGGTAAAGA
>JBDSIH010000019.1:0-1935 GCA_039918055.1 Chthoniobacterales bacterium | reverse complement strand
ACTGAGCCCCTGAGCCATCTTGTGGTAAATGCCAGTATCGTGATTAAATAATGGTTGAAACCAGTACATCAATGGATCGAATTCCTCATAATAAGCCATTTGTAACTCGGGTCGGTTCATCCATTCTTTAATTATCTGCCGATTCAATTTTACGGTGTGATGCTTGTTCATTACGCGCTCATTAACAGGAACAAGTCCGAGAAAAATACCGTTGGGCTCCAGACATTGCAGAATACGGAGGAGGAATTCGGCAGGATGCGTCATATGTTCCAAAACATGACTGCATATAATCACATCGTATTTCCGCGCTAATAAGGGATGCGTTTCCCATGATGAAATTTCAAGACTTTGCAGATCCAGATGGCTATATCCCCTCTCTGTCAGCATTTTTTTGACGGAAGCGACATTCAGGGCATCCTGTTCTACTCCGTAAAGAAAAGCGTCTTTAGGACAGTAACGGAACAATGTACCGGCACCAAATCCGTAATCAAAAATCGCTTTTCCCGATAAACTTACTTCAAACTCTTTAAGAACCTGGAGAACCACCAATACTTTCGCCATACGCATATAAGCCATATGATGGAGCAGGGATTGGCGTCCACGGTAGCACTCCTCGAAGCGCGATTGGTCAGAAAAAGACATGTTTAGATTATTGGTTGCCTTTGCTTTAGCATACTTTGTCCATTCAGCCAATCGGAGTATTTAGGAGCGGATGTGACGTTTACAGGCCTTATAAATCGCTATATGCTTTCCCCCTACAATCATGGCTTTTCGCATTGAAATCAAACGTCCCGTTTCTCCGTCAGATTCAATGGCTTTTGTTGGCAACGCTCTCCCATCCGGCGCCTTTGGAAAGATTCTTATTAAACCCAACTGGGTAAAGCATGCGGAACATGCGGAATTCCCCATTGAGGCGCTTGTTACTTCCAGCCAATTGATTGAAGCGGTTATTG
Organism: Chthoniobacterales bacterium; assembly: GCA_039918055.1. GTDB lineage: Bacteria > Verrucomicrobiota > Verrucomicrobiia > Chthoniobacterales > JBDTJR01 > JBDTJR01. The sequence goes on along the minus strand of JBDSIH010000019.1, from coordinate 982 downwards.
AGGGATGCCTTCAAAAATACCCCGACGTCGAAAAAATCACCATAGCCGACGTGCCCTTGCAATCCTGTGATTGGCATACCCTTTGCACACAGGCAGGAATCGACAAGCTGGAACTTAAATACTCCTCTCGTTCAAAACCTCAAATTCAATTCCTCGATCTCCGGAGGGAGCGCTACAGCCTGGAGAATGGTTTCCTAATTAAGGATGAGGAAGCCCCCGGAGACCCCCTGGGCTATGCGGAAGTCCGTCTGGATGAGCGCTCCTTATTGGAAGAAGTCACCGATAGTGCGCACCTTTTTCGTGTTTCCGATTACGATCCCGAGGAGACGATTAGCAGCCACAGCAAGCAATGCCATCGCTACCTTATTCCCAAAACCGTATTGCAAGCAGATCTGGTAATCAACCTGCCCAAAATGAAGACGCACCAGAAATCCGGTGTCACAGGCGCGCTTAAAAATCTGGTCGGTATCAATGGAGATAAATCCCGACTCGTCCACCATCGCCTCGGATTTCCTGAAAAGGGTGGAGATGAGTTCTCTCCCGATGTGCCACGAATTTTCTATTGGCAGGCACGTCTGCGGGAATTGCTTCAAAAGCGCTCCCCTGCACTTTTTGCCTTCTGTAAAAAAGGATGGGAATACCTCAAGCGTCTGCGGGGTATAAAAACCGTGGGCACACGAGAAAATCTCCAATCCTCTTCTTTTTATGTGGGTTCCGGATCGTGGTATGGCAACGACTCAGTTTGGAGAATGGTGTATGATTTGCATATGGTTCTCTTATTTGCCCCAAAAGACGGAGAAAAATTGGAAAGCTCTCCGCAGAGACAAATATTCCATATTATGGACGGCATAATCGCCGGAGAAGGAAACGGCCCACTCCAGCCCCTGCCCGTTCACGCGGGGGTAATCATGGCGTCTGAAAATCCGTTTTTAATCGATTTTTCCATGGCCAAACTGATGGGTTATGACTGGAAGAAAATCCG
>JBDSIH010000018.1:0-1803 GCA_039918055.1 Chthoniobacterales bacterium | reverse complement strand
CAGTGGAGGAGCGTGATACGATAATCAAAAGACTCGAAGCACAAGGGCTGCAGGTCCTGCCAGTCGATGATCTGGAGTATCACCGTATCAATAACGGGATGCCGACGTGGGGCAGAGAACTGGATGAAAATACGCTCCCTCAGGAAGCGCGCCTTGAGGATCAGGCGGTGGATTTTCATAAAGGTTGCTATGTTGGCCAGGAGGTAGTTTCACGCATTAAAAGCGTGGGTCGCGTCAACCGCCGTCTCTTCGGCCTGGAATCGGATAATCTTTTATCATCCGGAATGGTTTTAGCGCCGGAAAACAGCCCTGAAACTCCGGTTGGCAGCATTACCAGTGTTTCGCCAGTTTTTGGTTTGTCCAAATGGATTGGAATGGGATATGTAAAGCACGGGTTCGATTTGCCCGGCGGTCGGCTTCTTGCCAGCAATCCCGAAAATGGATTACAAACAAGCGTCCGAATGCGGGAATTTCCCATTGATACAGCCTTATGAAAAAATTTCTCTACGTTCTTCTTGCAGTGCTTTGTGCAGGCTGCGCCTCGACCCATGTTCCCGCTTCCGGGCCGGAAGTGGCGGTAATGCTTATCCGCGTAGGAAAAGAAAAGCAGTTGCGCCGCGTCGTTATTGGATTCGATGAGAGGGCTGCGCCGCAAACTGTGGCGAATTTTAAAGATCTTGTTACCCGTAAATATTTTAACGGAATGCGCTTTCATCGCGTATTTGCAGGTTCCATCGTCCAGACGGGCGACCCTTATAGCCGCCATGGCGATGCCGACAAAACGGGAACAGGCGGTCCGGGATACACGATTCCCGCTGAAATCGTCCTGAAGCATAACGCCGGATCGCTTGCGATGTCCCGCCTTCCTGATGAAATTAACCCCAGCCGGGCCTCCAGCGGCAGCCAGTTCTATATCTGCCTGAAGCCCCAGCCCAAGCTTGATGGGAAAGATACTGTTTTCGGAGCAGTGCTCGAAGGAACCGATGTTATCGATGCCATCAGCAACGAACAGACAGACAGTAACGACTTTCCTTTACAAAAGATCGTAATTAAATCGATTACGCTTGAACCCCGCGGTTCTTGATTTCTATAGTCTCCGTTCCTTAAACGGGTAGGTACCGAAGTGGCCAAACGGGGTGGACTGTAAATCCACTGGCTTACGCCTTCACAGGTTCGAATCCTGTCCTGCCCATTTTATTTTTTTCAGCATGGAAAAATTAAAAAACGTCGACTGGATGAAAACATCTGTCGCAGTGAATACCCCTAACTATTGGCTTTATCAGCGGATGGATATTTTAGGAGGCTCTTGCTCATAAAATGGAGCGCACGTTTTCCAGAGTTCGGTAAGGGAGATTTGGAGAATGCAGGAGAGTGGGCTTTCGCATTTTTTAAATAAGCCGGCGATGTATTGCTTTTCGATGACGCTGAGTCAACAAGACCGTTTTTGGTTGTCCTCTATTCGACCAAAACAAAGTGTGTAATTTTCAGAAAGACCCGTTCTCTTTGTAACGGTCGGTAATGCAATAAGTTTTTTAAACCTCTGCAAAATCAAAAGTGCCAACCGGTGAAGAGTTCATGTGATTGATAATCCCGCAGTAGCTCAACATACTTGAGCCATTTGGTTGGATTGAAAGCGCCCATCCTTGGGGTCCGCCAATCATAATTCCGACACACTTTTCGATTGGAATATAATAGCGATTCTCAATTTCGGATTGCGCATCCAGTGAATGAATTGCCGAAATACCGATCAGCAATAGCACAAAAGACCGCATCATTGTAATAATCGAGATTATACCCTTCTCT
>JBDSIH010000017.1:0-5169 GCA_039918055.1 Chthoniobacterales bacterium | reverse complement strand
TGGGGTCTCCTATTGGCCTTTATCTCGCTGCTGCCGGTATTGGCACGATGGGCATCGTGGATTTCGATGTGGTCGATTTTTCCAATCTTCAGCGGCAGATTCTTCACAGCACCAAGGATGTGGGCCGTAAGAAGCTGAATTCCGCCCGCGACCGCATCCGCGAAATTAATCCCAATGTGGAAGTCATTCTTCACGATGTGATGTTCCGTTCGGATAACGCGATGGAGATTGTCGAGCAGTATGACATCGTCATCGATGGCACGGATAATTTTCCAACCCGCTATCTTTCAAACGATGTAAGCGTGCTCCTGAATAAGCCGAATCTTTACGGTTCGATTTTCCGGTTTGACGGACAGTGCACCGTTTTCGCGCCGCATCTTGGCGGTCCCTGCTATCGCTGCCTTTATCCTGAACCACCACCTCCAGGCATGGTGCCGAGTTGCGCCGAGGGTGGCGTGCTGGGTGTGTTACCTGGAATTATTGGTGTCATGCAGGCCATCGAAGCCATCAAGTTGATCATCGGCGTCGGCGAGACCCTGATTGGCAGACTGGTTCATTTTGACGCGCTGAAAATGAAATTCCGCGAATTCAAGGTTCGCAAGGATCCGAAGTGCCCGATCTGCGGAACAAATCCGACGATCAAGGAATTGATCGACTACGACCAATTCTGCGGTATCCCACAGGCGCAGGCCGCGGAAGACGCGGAAGCACCCGTTCCATCCATTAGCGTGGAGCAGCTCAAGGAACTTATCGATTCCAAAAAACCCATGGTCCTCCTGGATGTACGGGAAACCTACGAGTACGATATCGCGCGCATTCCCGGCGCGAAATTGATTCCTCTGGGCGAGCTTCCTTCACGCATGAGCGAACTGGACAGCGCAGATGACATTTATCTCCAATGCAAATCCGGAATTCGCAGCGCCAAGGCTCTGCGCCAGCTTGAGAAGGCCGGATTTTCCAAGCTCTGGAATGTCGACGGCGGCATCACGGCATGGTCTGAGCGCATTGACACCAGTGTACCCAAGTATTGATGTGCGCAGCCGCAGTAGAAATACCGACTCGGGATACGCCATGGGAGCAGCTTCTGTGTTGTCCGATAACCCGCCAGCCCCTCGCGCTGGCGAGTGCGGAGCAACTGCACGCGGTGAATCAGAAAATCGCGGCGGGCGAAGCGCGCAATCTCAGCGGCGTTCTTCTCACCGAGCCGATCGAAACGGCGCTGGTGCGGGAGGATCTCACCGTTGTTTATCCCGTTCGCTCTCACATTCCACTTCTCATTCCCGAAGAGGGAATCAGCATCGTCCATGAATGAACTGGAAACATTAAGGCACTCCTGTGCGCACGTGCTTGCCACAGCCATGCTCCGCATCTGGCCCGAGGCGCAGTTCGCCGCAGGGCCGCCGGTTACGCAGGGATTTTATTACGATGTTGACCTGAAACACCGTGTCACGCCGGAAGATTTTGCACGCATCGAGGAAGAAATGCAGCGCGTTGTTAAGGAGAATCTGCCTTTCGAACGCGTCACCGTTAGCCGCGATGAAGCGATCGCCGCCGGTGAAAAGGGACGCCTTGCCGCATTGGGTGAGCGTGCGACTCCAAGCAAATTTAAACTGGATATCCTCACGGGAATTCCTGCCGGCGAAGAAATAACGTTTTATAAAAACGGCGACTTTATCGACTTATGCGCGGGTCCGCATGTTGCGGATACCGGGAAAATCGGTGCGTTCCTGCTCACCCATGTGGCGAGCGCTTACTACAAGGGCGACGAAAATAATCCGCAGCTCCAGCGCATCTACGGCATCGCATTTGCTTCGCAGGAAGAACTCGATCGCCATTTTGAATTAGTCGAAGAAGCGAAGAAGCGCGATCACCGCAAACTCGGCCGCGAACTCGAACTCTTCCACATCGATGAATCCGTGGGCCTCGGCCTGGTTCTCTGGATGCCAAAGGGCGCGGTTGTCCGCCAGGAGTTGCAGAACTTCATCGGCGATGAATTGCGCAAGCAGGGCTACCAACAGGTTTTTACGCCGCACATCGGCAATCTGGAACTGTATCGCACCTCAGGCCATTTTCCGTATTATGCGGATTCGCAATTCCCACCGATCATTGATCGCCAGGAATTAGCGCGTCTCGCCGAAGAGGGCTGCACCTGTTCCGAACTTTCAAATCATCTCACGGCGGGAACGATTAACGGCTTTCTTCTCAAGCCGATGAACTGCCCGATGCACATCAAGATTTACGATTCGCGTCCGCGTTCGTATCGCGAGCTTCCGCTCCGCCTTGCGGAATTCGGGACCGTTTACCGCTGGGAGCAATCCGGAGAGTTGAACGGAATGACGCGCGTGCGCGGTTTCACGCAGGATGATGCCCATATTTTTTGCACACAGGACCAGATGCACGCTGAAGTGCTCGGATGCCTGAATCTCGTAAAGACCGTTTTCAGTATTTTCCAGATGACGGATTACCGCGTTCGCCTCGGCCTGCGCGACCCGGCTTCCGATAAATATGTCGGGCTGGCGGAGAATTGGGAAAAAGCTGAAGACGCCTGCCGCGAGGCCGCGAAGACTCTCGGTGTTCCTTATACCGAAGAAGCGGGCGAGGCGGCCTTTTACGGCCCCAAGATCGATTTTGTAGTCAAAGACGTCATTGGCCGCGAATGGCAGCTTGGCACCGTGCAGGTGGACTTTAATCTGCCCGAGCGCTTCGATATCAATTACACAGGCTCGGATAACAAGCCCCACCGCCCCGTAATGATCCACCGTGCCCCCTTTGGCTCGCTGGAACGCTTCGTAGGCGTCCTGATCGAACATTTCGCCGGAGTCTTCCCTGTGTGGCTTTCTCCGGAGCAGGTAAGGATCATTCCGATCTCTGATAAGCAGGCCGATTATGCTGCCGAAGTGCTCGAATCTCTCAAGCAATTAGGGGTCCGCGCGGTCGTGGATGGCTCCTCGGAAAAAATGGGGTCGAAAATTCGCCTTGCACAGTCGGAAAAAGTCCCATACATGCTGGTTCTCGGAGGACGCGAAGAGACTGCGAAAGCGGTCGCTGTTCGGAGCCGTAAAAAAGGCGACGAAGGTGCGATACCTCTGGAAGATTTTCTCATGCGCATACAAGTCGAGATCAAGAATAAAGATGTATAGAGCCTGCAAAGCTGCGAGCGCTTATGATCTGCCATGTCCGCAAATAATTTTTCCATCGTTAACCCAACCCAGGAGGTCCCATTAATCTAGATAATATTCGTGTAAACGGCCGTATTCGTGCCCGTGAAGTTCGTGTGGTAGTTGCATCTACAGGCGAGCAGTTAGGTGTGCTATCCACCACAGACGCCTTGCGCCATGCGCAGGGGCTGGGTTTGGATCTTGTAGAAGTCGCAGCGAACGCCACACCTCCGGTATGCCGTATCGTGGACTTCGGAAAGTTTCGTTATGAAATGACGAAGCAGGAAAAGGATCGCAAACATCACGCCGGCAAGGTCAAGGAAGTCAAATTCCGCGTTAATATTGATCAGCATGATTATATGACCAAGGTCCGCAGGGCCGAGCAATTCCTCGATAAGGGGAATAAAGTAAAAGTTCAGCTTCAGTTCCGTGGTCGCGAAATGGCCCACCAGGAACTCGGTATGCAGGTCGTGAAAAAAGTCCGTGAAGATCTTTCCCTCATGTCCGTTCCCGAAATGGAACCCAAGCAGGTCGGGCGCTCGATCAATATGACGCTGACCCCGCTTCCTGTAGGCAAGCGCAAGCGTCGTTTCTCCGTCGAAGGCGAAGACTTTCCCGATACGGAAGACGATATTGACGATGTGGATGACACCGAGTCGGCCGAAGAGACGAAGTAGAGCGCATGGCTTTGGTGAAGGAAGGCAATAGCCTCAAAAAGCTCCTGCTATTCGATATCGATGGCACGCTCATCGCCTCCGGCGGTGCAGGCGAGGCCGCGTTGAAGGATGCTGCGAAGGAACGCTTCGGGGTGGACGAGGATTTTTCCGGCATCACCATTGCAGGAGCTACGGATTCAGGCATCGCCCATAAGCTTCTTCATAAGCATGGTTTGCCGGAAACGGCGGAAAACATCAGCGCACTTTTCGATAGCTATTTGCAGCACCTGGCCACCCGCCTTCCCAAACATAACGGCAGGTTGCTTCCCGGTATCATCGAGCTTCTGCAAAAGCTCAAGCAGCGCCCGGATTGTATCGTGGCATTGCTTACGGGAAATCTGGAACGCGGAGCGCGGATCAAACTCACACATTATGGCGTGTGGGATTTCTTTGAATTTGGCGCATTTGCGGATGATCACAGGAATCGCAACGAGCTTGGCAAATTCGCAAAGGTCCGGGCATTTGAAAAGCACGGCGTCGAATTTCCCTCCGAGCAGATTTATATTCTCGGCGATACGCCGAAGGATATCGAATGCGGAAAAGCAATCGGCGCTAAAACGGTGGCCATCGCCACGGGGAGTTATAACCGGGAGGAACTAGCCGCTCACCAGCCGGATTTTCTTCTCGATGACCTTTCCGATGTGGACGCGGTGATCGAATCGCTACTGGGGAAATAATCCCGTCATCGCGGCGAGCGTTTCATCCACATTACGCTCAATCGAAAATTGCGAAGCCAGCTCAAGAATCTTTGGGCGTCTCTCGCTTCGATACGCTTCATCGCTCCATTTTTTCAGTGCGAGAACCGTTTCGTCGATGGCATCGGGGCGGGAGAGAATTTCGCCGTGCACGCCGGGAGTGATGATTTCCGAGAAGCCATTCGCCGATGTGGTAATGACGGGTAGCCCTGCCATGGCTGCTTCGAGGCATGCATTCGAGAAGGGATCGTAGATCGTGGGCAGGATGAACAGGTCGCAGGCCGCGTACAGCGAAGCCATATCGACGACCGGACCCAGGAACTGCACGTTGGGAAATTTATAGTCGTCCGCATCGCCGCGTCCCGCAACCACAAGGTGCATTTCACGAAGTTGATTGATCGCCCGCACGGCAAAGCGCAGGCCTTTCCGGTTCCAGCCGGAACCCACAAATAAAACGAGCGGCTTATCAGGCGGAAGCCCGAGGCTCGCGCGCAGGGCTTGTTTGTCGGCAGTCGTTTCAGTGGAAGAGAAGGGGGCTCCATTATAGACGACCCGTATTTGCTCAGCCGGGTATTCGTAATAATTAATGATTTCATCACG
>JBDSIH010000016.1:0-2254 GCA_039918055.1 Chthoniobacterales bacterium | reverse complement strand
CACCTCGTCGTCTCCACATATCCGATCTATGGATTTGTGAAAGACGAACTCGCCCGGAAGGGACAACCCCTGAAGTCACCATTTTACACAATCGTCACGGATTCCACACAGATCAATTCTGCGTGGTACCGTCGTATCTCCGACGCCTTCGTAGTTCCCGACGCCCCCACCAAAGACTGTCTCATACGCGGCGGCATAAAAGAGGATACCATCGAAGCGCTTGGTTTTCCGGTTTCTCTGCGTTTTGAAAAACTGCACCCTCTGACGGCAGAAGCGAATGCTCCGTGGAAAATCCTCGTCATGCCGTCCACGCGACGTTCAGTAGCGCTGCGCATTTTGAAAACAGTGCTTGCCCGTCCGGATACGACCGTCACCGTCATTGCCGGAAGAAATAAAAGTCTCATTGAAGCTCTGCAGAATTCTCCTCTTGGTTCAGATCCGCGTTGTGAAATTCTGGGCTGGACGGATCAGATGCCCGAGCTTCTCGCTTCGCACCATCTCTTTATCGGCAAAGCCGGCGGTGCGACGGTGCAGGAAGCAATCGCCGCGCAGTGCCCCATACTCATCAGCCACGTCGTGCCCGGTCAGGAGGAGGGGAATATCGCGCTGATTCTGCAAAGCCGCATCGGAATGCTGGCCAATACCTCAGGACTTTTAAAAAGCGCTCTTGATCTGGCATTTGGTGATGATGCGGCGGAGTGGCGGGACTGGAAACGCAATATCGCGTGCTGCAGCAAGTGTGGCGCATCGCGGAATATCGCCCGCTTTCTACTTTCCGCCATTAAAGCATGAAGTCCGCTTTTTCGCGTCACGCGGAAATCTACGCGTTGATGCTTCGCAATTCGCTGATCCGCGAAATGAACTTCAAGGCAAACTTTCTGCTCTGGATGTTTGTGGAAGTGCTCTGGTTCGCAAGCCAGATTATTTTTATCGATGTTCTCTTCAGCTTCGTAAACCGCATTGGAGACTGGACGAAGTGGGAAGTCGTCCTGCTGATCGGAACACACCAGGTTATCGGCCAGCTTTTCCAGGCATTTTTCTTCGTGAATATCGCAGACCTTCCGGAGTTGGTCCGCACCGGGAAGCTGGATTTTCTTTTGCTTCAGCCGATGGATTCTCAATTCGCCACCTCCGTCAAAAAATTTGCGCTGGATAATATCGTGAGCGCACTCGTCGGCGTATTCTTTGTTATTTTTGCCGCAACAAAACTGGGCCTTCACCCGACCGCACTTCAGATATTGCTGTACATCGCTGCCATTATGCTCGGCGTCGTCATCCATTACTCCTTCATGTTTACGCTGGCCTCGGTAAGTTTCTGGATCGTGCGTTCGCAGGGGCTGATCTACGGTTACTTCAGTTTTTTCAATATCGGCCGGTATCCCGATGTTGTTTTCAAGGGCGTATTCAAATGGGTTTTCAGCTGGGTCATCCCCGTGATTATTGTTTCAAATATTCCCGCGCGGCTTCTTGCGAAGGCTGCAGATGCGAATGCCGCCCTCCTGCTTCAGCTTTTTTTCGTGGCTATCCTGCTGTTTTCACTGACCCGGATGTTCTGGAAATTTGCGCTCACACGCTATTCCAGCGCCAGTTCCTGAAGCCCTATCGGCTCGCAGGAATCGTTACGGGAAGCTGAATGATGCTGCGTGTGGGCAGGCCGCCGACCACAAAAAATCCACCCGCGACAATCGCGCCATTCTTTTCGCCCGCGAGTGCCTTCGTGGGGCCGATCATGGGATTCATGGCGGAGCTCACCGGCTGGTCGAGCGTGGTATCCGCATTAAAGCGCGCGATGTTATTCCGCGGCACGCCGCCCACCTGGCTGAATTCTCCCCCGATGACAATCTTGCCATCCGCCTGCATGATGATTGCCTGCACGCGTCCGTTGGGTCCCTTGCCGGCATCAAAATTTTTGTCCGGAGTGCCATCGACATTAAAGCGCGCAATATTCAGGTGCTGCGTATTTCCCGCCGTGCTGAAAAGTCCACCTGCAAGGATTCCACCCTGGGGTTCGATCGCCAAGGCGTAAACCGGGCCATTGGTTCCGGCGGGTTCACCCTCGAAAATCGTGCGATCCAGCGTGCCGTCAGCGTTCAATCGCGCCAGATTCGAACGGGGAATTCCATTCACGGTCGAAAACTGACCTCCGAGAATAACTTTACCATCTGCCTGAAGCGCGAGGGCGTAGATGGTGCCATTGACGCCCAGCCCTCCCTGAAAGGCCGAAAGAGGTGGCGCTTGTTGCTCCGAATCATCC
>JBDSIH010000015.1:0-4140 GCA_039918055.1 Chthoniobacterales bacterium | reverse complement strand
TGTTTCCATCACCGACACAGGGCCCGGAAACAGAAATCTGCGACGATTGGAAAGCGCACGTGCAGCCAGATCTTCATGACTGGTTTCAGAGCGCGAGCAGTCTTGTCAGCGAAGATGTGAAGGCGATGAAAAAGAAAACCAGTTACTTTTCGTTGAATTTTCCCACCGCCCATATCGACGGCTGGCTTAATGCGCTCAATCAGGCACGACTGGCACTGGCGACGCTTTACAATCTTGAGGAAGAGGACTTGAACCGAAGTCCTATGCTTTCGGAAGATCCGGAAAGAACAATGGTGATTCTGAAAGTGGATTTCTACGCACTCATCCAGCAATGCCTGCTGGAACATCTCGAGCAAGAGGACGGAATCGTCTGATTATACAGCCGCGATGGAAACCACGCACGGCATCCTGATCCGAAAAATCCGCCTCACGGAATCGAGCCTGATCGTCACGTGGTTCGGAAAGGAATCCGGAAAGATCAAAACGGTGATCCGCTCGGCGCTGAAAACGAACAGCAAATTTTCCGGCAAGGCGGATTTATTTTACGAAGCGGAAGTTTTTTTCACACGTTCGCGCAAAGGCGACCTTTGCGAATTGCAGGACATTGTCGTACACCACCGCTTTGAATCCTGCGCGACGGATTATACCGCGATGGTGATGTGCAGTTACTTCTCGGAGTTGATTGAAATCACCACCGATCTCTTTCATCCGATGCCGGCCGTTTACGATCTGCTGCACCGCGCCCTTACGCATCTTGATAAGAATGCACCCAGCCAGCGTGCGCTTTTCCACTTCGAAAAAGAGCTCTGCGTGCAGCTTGGCATATCCGATCCGCGCACGGCAGCAGGAACGCATCATGTTGCCCTTCAGGAGTATAGCGGAAAACGCAGTAAGCTCCGCAACACACTCGCAGGACTGCTGGCTCAAAAAATTTAATCCGGATTGTGTGTAGGATTTCTACGGAATAGTATGCACCTATGAGCCCGCAAAATACGTCAAACTTGTGGGCGACATTATGTCAGGATCTGCAAAATGAGCGCCAGTCTGTCGAAGCGGCGAAGCACCATTTGGCAGCGGACTCATTTGTAAATGCGGCGCGCGCCGTTTTCGGCAGCCGACCCAAGCGTCTTGCGGAAGCACTGGAAATTGCGGGGGATGTTCATCAATCCGCAGGTGGGATTGAACAGGCGCGAGACAGTTATGTGGAAGCGGTTTCCATCGCCATGGATCTGGCGGATATCCCTGTTTGCGTTCGCATGCTGATGAAGCTAGGTGCAGTTTATGAAAGCCTGGGCGATCTTCCCAATGCCAAAAATGTGTATCGCCACGGCATCAAGCTGACGCAGGAAACGCACTACGCGGCGGATCTTCCGGTGCTGCTGAACAATCTTTCCGATGTCGAAAAACGAATGGGCAGATTTACCGATGCGGAGCGGCACTACCAGCGGTCTATCGATATTGCCACGACGCTCCACGGGCAGAGCCACCCGGAAGTAGCGACGTTGCTGAATAATTTCGGCGTCTTCCATCTCGAGCGCGGTGATGACATTCGCGCGGAAAATCTTCACACGCAGGCGTTGGCGATTCGCGAAAAAGTTTACGGTGCAACGCATCCTGAAGTGGCGCGGTCGCTGCACAATCTCGCCGTGGTATTTCAATCTCGCGGCGATTTCCAAAAAGCAAAGGCCTATTACGAAGCCGCGCTTTCGACTTTTCAGCAATATGTCGGCCCCGAAGATCGGGAATTACAGACATTGATCAAAAACTACAGGACGCTGCCTGTTGCCTGAGGCTCTCTTTGAGAAAAAGAGAGCCGGCTGTCGGATTCGAACCGACGACCGTTCGATTACAAATCGAGTGCTCTACCAACTGAGCTAAGCCGGCTAACTGAAAATGGAACTTACTTTTTGAGACCGCCGGGGTCAACCCCGGAAAATGGCCTCAAACTGAAACGCGCATTGGCATCAGGACGTAAAGGAAGGGCGTCTTGATCTTGATCACCCCGGGACTCATCTCATCCGCGAGATCGAGATAAACCTCTTCATCACTTAAATTACGCAGCGGAGCCATCAGGAACTCGGGATTGAAGGCGATTGCGAAGTCGCGGCCCCGGTAGGGAACGGACAGGCTTTCACGCGCTTCACCGATTTCCGGCGTGTTCGAAGTGATATCCAGATTATTCTTGGTGAATGCGAGACGGATCGAGCTGGATTTCTCATTACTGAGAAGCGAAACGCGATGGACGCAACTGAGGAACATTTCGCGCTCAAGCGTCACACGCTCCTTGGTCTCATTCGGGATGACCTGGCGGTAATTCGGATAAGTGCCTTCTACGAGCTTCGTCACGAGCAATGCTCCGTTCAGCTCCAGGGAAATAAGATTTTCGCCAACAGCGACGGTGATTTCACCCTCGTCCTTGAGCAGACGCTGAAGTTCATTGATCGCCTTGGTGGGAACGATGAAATCGCGTTCCTGGCTCTTGGGAAATTCGATGTCTGATTCCCAGAGGGCGAGACGGCGGCCATCGGTGGCAACCAGCGTAAGTTTGTTTTCCTTGAAGGAGAAAAGAATGCCGTTGAGGACGTCGCGGGTTTCGTCCACCGAAATGGCGTAGGCGGTCTTTTTCAGGCCGTCCTTGAGTTCGCCCTGCTTCATCTTGAAGACCTTGGCATCCTTGAAGGATGGGCAGGCCGGGAATTCTTCCTTTGCCATTCCATACATCTTGAAAAAGCTCGGGCCGCATTTGATGGCGGAGATGTGCTTGGAATCCGTTTCAAACTGGATTTCCTTGGAAGGAAGCTCACGAATGACGGAAAGAAGGCGGCGCGCAGGCAGCGTAGTAGAACCCTGCTTCTCGATCTGCGCTTCGATATCGCGACGAATGCCCACTTCAAGGTCAGTGGTTGTCAAACGAATGCCCGAGTCCAGCGTTTCAATAAGAACATTGGAAAGCACGGGCAAGGTGGTTCTGGAACTGACGACGTTTTGAATCGTCTGAAGACCATCGAGGAGTGCTTCTTTGCTGACCGTGAATTTCATTGGGTAGTGTTATGGGCTATTCTTTAAAAAGTTGCAATTAGCAGCGTCGAGTCAATCAGGGTCTTTTAAGAAAGAAAAGCGGAACCTATCGCTGCAGCTGGCCATCCAGCAGGCGGATGATCTGGCGCGTCCTCTCGTCTTCATCCATGCGCTTCTTAACAAGTTTGCAGGCGTGGATGACCGTTCCGTGGTCCTTGCCGCCAAAAGCGTCGCCGATATCGGCAAGGGAGGAGCTCGTCAGCTCGCGGGAAAGATACATGGCAATCTGGCGCGGGAAGGCGATATTGGCCGGGCGGCGCTTGCTGGTCATATCGGCAAGGCGCACGTCGTAATGCTCGGCGACCTTGCGCTGGATCTGGTCGATGCTGACTACGCGCTTGGCTTGTTCCTGAAGAATATCGCGAAGCAGGTTCTCGATGATCTCGGCCGTCAGCGGGCGATTGCTCAGCGAGCTGTAGGAAGCCACGCGCATGAGCGCACCTTCGAGGCGGCGGACGTTATTGCGAATCTTGTCGGCAAGAAATTCCAGAATCCACTGCTCGGTCGGGATGCTCATGGCCGCTGCCTTCTTCTGGAGAATGGCGATACGGGTTTCCATGTCCGGGGGCTGAAGTTCCGCAGTCATGCCCCATTCGAAACGGGAGACAAGGCGCTGCTCGAGCTTTTCAATTTCGCTGGCAGGGCGATCGCTCGTGAGAACGATCTGCTTGTGGCCATCATGCAGCGCATTGAAGGTATGGAAAAATTCTTCCTGCGAACGTTCCTTGCCGCCGAGGAACTGGATGTCGTCAATCATGAGGACATCGGCATTGCGGTAGCGTTTGCGGAATTTGAAAAGCGTGCCGTGCTGAATGGCGTCGATAAACTCATTCGTAAACTGCTCGCTGGAAAGATAGACGACCTTCTGGTCCTTCTTGCCGCCGGCAACGCCGTGGCCGATGGCCTGGAGAAGATGTGTTTTGCCAAGCCCGCTGCCACCATAAATGAAGAGCGGGTTATACGTGCGGGCAGGCGCAAGAGCGACCGCCATGGATGCTGCATGCGCAAACTGGTTATTCGGGCCAACTACAAACGTCTCGAACGTATTGCGCGAGTTCAGAC
>JBDSIH010000014.1:0-20369 GCA_039918055.1 Chthoniobacterales bacterium | reverse complement strand
AGTAGTGCTCAACTCATCCTCAGCGGCGGACGCAGAAAGATTGTAAAGAGGCTGTGGCGTTTGAATGGTAAACTGGATATCCGGAACCGACGCACCCAGATCGGTGATTTTCGTATTTACATTTTTTACCGATAGCTGCCCGAGCATCCATGGGGAAGGGGCGCTATTCGCCGTTGCCGTGGTCTGCTTTTCAAGCGCCTTATGACGCAGAGAATTTCCAAAAACAAAGGTTCCTCCTGTGACATCAATCTGACGAAGATATTTCACTTTAAGCTGATCCAGCGAAAAGGCGACATTCAGCAGATCGAGTGTGAGAAAGGGGTCGTCAGGTCCGAGGTTTACTTTTCCATCCCACAACGTGATGGAATGAGAGTTTTTAAAGATACTGCTCTCGGAGCCAAGATTTTTAAGATCCAAGAGGAACTTGGTATTAAGATGAATGGCATCCTGGCCTGATTCCTGCACATCAAGAACGCCGTAATCGCATTTAAGATGATCAATGGTCCAGACACTATTGTTGTCTGATTTTTTCGGACTTTTAAAGGCATCCTGAAATTCCTCAGAAATATTAATCGTCAGTTCTGCGATATCCACATTGCGAAAATGATTTTTCACCAGATCGGTAATAGAGGCAGTGACGGTGACATCTCTGGCTTCTATTAAAACCTTGGTTTTGTCCGTGGAATATATGGCGATTTTTCCAATATGCGTTGTTTGAAAATTTTCAAGAGTGACATTTTCAAAACGGATGTGGGGATTTGGCGCAAACCTGGAGACCGTCCAGTTTGTGATTTTCGTCAGGTGCTGCAGCGTCATCCAAAGGCTGAACGGAAAGATGACCAGCAGGATTGCCAATAGTATAAACGGCCAGCGGATAAACTTTTTGCGGGATGATGGGGCCGCATTCGGAGTCTGGCTCATAATCCAAAAAAGACGGAAAATGCCACTGAGATTACGAATACGAAACTTACAATCGCATTACTGGTAAAGAAGGCCTTGTTTATGGCATCGATGCTCGCCTGGCGGGCGACGCGGTGTTCACAGATAAACGAAATCAGCATAACCAGTAGTCCCGCATAATACGGCAGCCCGAGTTGAGCGACATATCCAAAAAGCATAAAACAAATAAATGCAAAAAAATGCAGGGCTATAGCTACTTGCAGGGATCGGGGAATGCCGAGTCGGATGACGAGTGAGTGAAGCTTTGTAGCTCGGTCGAATTCATAGTCCTGCGTGGCGTAAATAGTATCAAAGCCTGCGACCCATAATAAAACTCCTGCAGCCAGAATCAAGGGAGGCCATGCGAAACTTCCTGTGACGGCGAGCCAGGCACCTACCGGAGCAATCGAAAGCGCGAGCCCAAGATAAAACTGCGCCAGATGGGTGAAGCGCTTGGTAAGTGAGTAAAAGCAAACAACAATAAGCGCTACAGGTGACAGTATGGCGCAGAGAGGGTTGATAAGAAATGCGCTGATCAGAAAAAATAACGCAGAAATGATGCAGACCATAACGGCTGCGGATTTATTCATCAACAGATGACGGCCGGATGTCCGGGTGTTCTCAATATCGTAATTCCAGTCGACAATGCGGTTAAATAACATCGCCGTAGTGCGTGCGAATATCATGCAAAGAAGAATGAGTCCCAAAATTCGCAGGGAGGGCCATCCGCGTGCGGCAACCAGCATGGAGCCCAATGCAAAGGGCAATGCAAAGATTGTGTGGGAAAAGCGAATGAACTGGGCAAAACGCCCGATGGCGTTTGCACCACTCATTTTACCGGACGCGCGAGATCGTCAAAAAGTTCCACGAGCCCGTCATCGACACGAAAGTCCACAAGCTTCCAGCCGTCTTTTGTTTTATAATAATAAAACCTCCAGCGAAGGGGGAGTTTTTCACCAAGGGAAAGATAGGTGCGCCGTACAAGGGATTCACCGGCTTTTTTTTCCTGCACGAGTTCATATCCGGAAATCATGCCATATGCTTTCATGGCCTCAGCGGTTTTCTTTTTAAGCGTAACGACATCTTCTGCCCGCTCGGAATAAATGGAGCCGAAAATCAGCCGATCATAAGCGAGGTCTACTTGTCCTGACTGAAGGGCTAGGAAAAAATTATCGATGGCCGCATCCAGCGGATCCTGCATGGTGGACTGTGCGGCAACGGGACGTTTTGAACCCACTTCAAAAGTAAGATGATTTTTTGCGGGTGGAGAGGGCACTGCCTGTTGGGCAATTCCACTTGTCATTGTAAGAAGCAGAAATGCACCCAGGATTTTAACAAGCCCAATTTTCATTCTGAAACGATCCATGTATTTGCTCGCGATCTCAAGCTCTCTGTGCGGGAAGAGGGCGGTTTTATGCACGGGGGTGAAATTTTTTATGAATGGTTTTCAGCCGTTTCTGATCCACATGCGTATAAATCTGTGTGGTAGAGATGTCTGCATGGCCGAGCAGTTCCTGAATAATGCGTAAATCGGCACCGTTTGTGAGCAAATGAGTGGCAAAGGAATGCCGCAGGAGGTGGGGGTAGATATTTGTTTCAAGGCCAGCGCGCTTGGCGATCTCTTTAATCAATTGCCAGATCCGGGCCGGGGTCAGCTTTTTACCTCTTACGGAGAGGAATATCTCACCACCGGTCTTCGGGGCAACGAGGGTTGGCCGTTGTTGATCCAGGTAGCGCTGGAGGGACTGGCATGCTTTGGCGCCTACGGGAATAAGACGCGCTTTATTTCCTTTGCCGACCACGCGTATCCAGCCTTCCTCAATATTCAGGTTCTCAAGTCGGGCATTGCACAGTTCCGAAACACGCAGACCACTGGCATAGAGCAGCTCCAGAATAGCACGATCGCGCAAGCCCTGGGGGTCGGTTTCCCGCACGGAATCGAGTAGCCGGGCCGCTTCGGGGATGTTCAATGTTTCCGGCAGGTACCGCTCAATGCGTGGCAGGGCGAGAAATTCCGTGGGATCTTTTGATAATGTTTTCCGCGTGGCCAGGAAGCGAAAGAAAATCCGCAGGGCGACGACGTGCAGTTTTATCGAACCTGCCGCCAATCCACTTTTTTTGCAGTGCGCGAGATATTCCGTCAGATCTTCGAGGCTGATGGACGCCGCATCCAGACTCGCGTTTTTTTGAACTCTCCATTCCAGAAAGTTTTCCAGGCATTGCCGTACGGAAATCTGGTAATTCGTCGATAGCCCGCGCTCTGTGGCAATATACAGAATGAAATGCTCGATTAATTCGCGCATTTCATCGGCTCAGGAGAGACCTCTGCCGGTCAGCAGTTCGTAGGCCTGCCGATATTTTTCCGCGGTTTTTGCCACAATATCCGGTGGTAAAGATGGGGCGGGGGGGGTCTTATCCCAATCCAATGTTTCAAGATAGTCGCGAACAAATTGCTTGTCGAAACTTGGTGGATTTTTTCCTGCCTGGTATTGGCTCTCCGGCCAGAAACGCGAGGAGTCGGGTGTCATGCATTCATCAATGAGGACTAATTCCCCATTGATAAGTCCGAATTCAAATTTTGTATCCGCGATAATGATGCCCCGCTGCGCGGCATAGGCGCGTCCATGTTCATAAAGCTCGATGCTCCATCCCCGCGCCTGTTCCGCGATATCGTCTCCCACCATTTTTCGGCATTCGTTCCAGGTGATGCTTGCATCGTGGCCCTCTTCGGCTTTCGTGGATGGAGTAAACAGCGTTTCAGGAAGTCGGTCGGCAAGCTGAAGCCCGGGAGGCAGGGAGTGACCTCCGATCTGGCCTTCCTGCTGGTAATCCTTCCAGCCTGACCCGGCAAGATACCCACGCACCACACACTCCACAGGAAGAGGAGTCGCTTTTTTGACAATCATGGACCTGCTGGCCAGTTGTTCTTTGTAAGGCTGCAGTTTTTCCGGAAAGCGCGAGAACTCCTCGATCAGCAGATGGTTTGGAACGAAGTTCAATTTTTGAAACCAAAATTTAGAGATCTGGCTGAGCACGGCGCCTTTTTGAGGAATCGCGTTTGGCAAAATGCAATCGAAAGCGGATATCCGATCCGTGGCGACAATTAATAATGTTTCGCCAAGATCAAATACTTCGCGGACTTTTCCGCTCCGAAGTTTCGGGACATCCGGCAGGTTGCATTCGAGGAGATCCATGACTCAATAAGTAGCCTGCTTCGGCCTTAAACTGCAAGGATTGTGGGTTGCGACTTTCTTTTTTTTTAAAGCCTGTAAGGATATTTAAGTCAGCATATCCAAACATCATGAGCTTTCAATATGAGGTAATTGAGGAAAACGGAGAAGTCTTCGACGAATTGACCGATCTGCTTAATCAAGTGCGAGTAAGGATTCGGCGCCTGGGCGCAGAGCCTGTCAGCCTTTCCAGGCGTAATTCAGACGGCCAGTGGAAGGGCTTTCTACATCGTGATGCAGACATGTCCGCTCCGGAATCCGGCTGGGGAAACCATGCCACGGTGATGGGATATTTTACGCATCGCTTATGGAAAGAGGAATCCACCTATCGGGGGCATACGATTCACTCAGGCAATCATGGATTTATCCGGCATTTTGCTTTTGAAGCGCCGGATATCGCCCTGGCAAAGGAGGGGAGTCTCGTTTACCATATTCCCTCCGACCGTATTCCCAGGGATGCTTACCCTTACAAAGTATCGCTAAGACTGAGCTTCAGCCTCGTCAGTGAATGGCTGGAAGTGGAATTCATGTTTGAAAATGAAGAACGGGAAACCGATGCCCACCTTAGTTTCGGTCTGCATCCCGGATTTGCTGTTTCATCTCTGGAAAATTTCCGGCTCGATATGCCAGCAGGTAATTACACCCTTCTTGAGGCGCCGGGTAACTTCCTTAACGGAAAAACACAAAGTGTTTCCCATACCGGGGGCGATATGCCTTTTTCCCGTAAAGAACTGCCGGATTCTTATCTTCTGGATATCCGAAATCTTGATAACCGGGTATTTGCCCTTGAGGATTCAAATTTGGGGCATCGCATAGAAATGGACTACAGCCAGGTGCCGTACCTTACGATCTGGAGTGATGGCGGCGCATTCCTATGCGTCGAACCCTGCTGGGGACTGCCGGATAGTAACCCGCCTGTCCCCTTTGACCAAAAAACCGGCATTCAGGTCATTCCTCCCGGCGGTATCTTAAAAAAGAGCTTTCGCATCAGGCCGGGTTTTCTGATACATTAAGTCTTCAAACATGAAAATTCTCAGTATTCTTTCAAAACTGGTTCTGTACGTTGTTTTGACATTTGTTTTTATCGTCATTTTCGAACACGGCTATCAGGCTGCTCCCTCCAAAATGGTAAGCGAGTTTTTCAGCCTTAAACAGGAAATCCAAACGTCTATATCCAATCGCTAGACGACGGATTCTCCCCCTCTTTAATTCGGTATGGCTTTTAATTCTGAAAAAGAACTTCCCGCTCCTATGCGGTCGACATGGCTAAAGGCCACGAGTGCTTTTGAGTTAAAAAATTACGGCTACGCTGTCCAACTGGCACAAACCGTTCTTAAACAGGCGCCGGATTTTATGGCTGCCCGCCAGCTGGCGCGTAAATCCGCGGTGGCAAAAAAGACGGGTAAGAAAAGCAGCTTTCTTTCTTTTTCCAGTTCCACATTTTCGACGGCATCGTTTTCCGTCATGAAGGCTCAGGGTCTTTTGAAAAAGGATCCCGCCTCAGCCATGGAAGCTGTGGAGAAGATCCTTGAAGGGGATCCCTACAACGTTCAGGCAAACCAATTGTTGCGGGATGCGGCACTCGCTTTAAATATGCCGGAGATTGCCGCCTTCGCTTTGGAAACCATCATCGAGGGAAATCCAAAAGATACCAAGCAGATGCACGAGCTTGCGCGGCTGTATATTGATCATGATGCACCGGATAAAGCCGTAGAGGTTTATAATCGTATTATTGAAGTTGCTCCTCATGATCTTGCGGCCATCAAGGGCGGCAAAGATGCCGCTGCAAAAGCTTCGATGAAACGCGGCGGATGGGACACTGCCGAAAGTTACCGCGATCTGATCAAAGACAAGGATATTGCCATTGCGCTTGAGCAGCAAAATCGTGTCGTCAAAGACGATGAAACGATCACCAGTTTGCTTAATGAACTGCACGCACAGGTAACGGAAACGCCGGAGGATCTTGATAAGATCCGTCGCATTGCGGAACTCTACGAGCAGAAAGATGAAATCGAAAATTCCATAGAATGGTACAGGCACGCGGCTGCGATGCTTAACGGCGCCGATCCAGCCATTAATCGTAAAATAGCAGACCTCCAGCTTAAGCAGATTGATGTTTGTGTCGAATCTCGGGAGGATTTCATCCAGCAAAACGGGCCGGAAAGTGACGAAGCGCAACAATATGCCACAGAAATTGTAAGTCTGCGGCAGCAGCGTGCGGAGCTTGAGCTCGGAGATGCCCAGGATCGCGTAGATCGCAACCCCACGGATCTTGGCGCACGATTTGACCTCGGAGAGATTCTTGTGCAGGCCGGAAGGCATCAGGATGCTATCCAGGAACTGCAAAAAGCCCGCGCCTATCCCAGCGCGCGCCTTAAGGCAATGAATCTGCTGGCCCAATGCTACATGGTGAAAAACATGTACGATCTCGCTGCAAAAACGTTGAGCGATGCCGCCGGGGAATTAATCGCCATGGATTCCATGAAAAAGGAGATCCTATACAACCTCGGTATTGTTTACGAAAAGATGGGCCAGAAAGAAAAATCCATCGAATGCATGAAACAAATCTACGAAGTGGATTATGCGTATCGGGATGTAGCCCAGCGCGTCGAAGGTTCCTACGGCGGGTAGTTTTTAACTGCGTCCCGCTGGAATTATTCCTTCAGAGGTTTGCCTGCTTCGTAACCGTCAATTTGATCAATCCGTTTTTGATGACGTCCACCATCGAATGGCGTGGAGAGCCAAATTTTCAGGATAGCGATGGCGATTTCAAAAGAAATCATGCGCTGACCGATGGAAAGAACATTGGAATCATTATGGCGGCGGGAGAATTCTGCTGTTTCGTCATTCCAGCACAGCGCGCAGCGAACTCCTTTAACCTTATTTGCAGCCATGGCCTCTCCATTTCCTGAGCCACCAAGAACGATGCCGCGTTCGCATTTTCCATCCCGAACCTGCTCGGCAGCGGGAATGATGTAGAGCGGGTAATCGGTGGATTCCGCGTTATTCGTGCCTACATCGACGACTTCATGACCTTCTTTTTTAAGAAAGTCGATGATGCGTTGTTTATATTCGAAGCCTGCGTGATCGGAACCAATGGAGATTTTCATACGGATAGAGGTTGGGGCGTTTGGTCGGAGAAGGGAAGTTGTGGTTTCAGGTTGAGCGTTTCCAGAAGGGAGAGGTCCTCATTGCCTTCCGGATTTTCGGTGGTGAGAAGTTTATCGCCGTAAAAAATCGAATTGGCACCCGCAAAAAAGCAAAGGGCCTGCGCTTCGCGGCTGAGTAATTTGCGACCGGCGGAGAGGCGGACCTTCGATTTTGGAAGCGTAATGCGGGTAGTGGCGATCTGGCGCACGAGATCAAAAATATCCACCGGCAGCGAGTTTTCCATGGGAGTGCCGGCGATGGGAACGAGGCAATTGATCGGCACGCTTTCCGGCTGGGGGTTAAACGACGTCAGGACCTGAAGCATTTTCAGGCGATCGGTAACGGTTTCTCCCATGCCCAGGATGCCTCCGCAGCAAAGCGACATGCCGGATCCCTGAACCGCGGCGATAGTGCTCAGGCGATCATCAAAAGTATGTGTGCTGACGATTTTGGAGTAATACTCTGGTGAGGTATCAATATTGTGATTGTAAGCGGTGACACCCGCTTCTTTCAGCTTTCCCGCTTCGACAGGCGTAAGATTGCCGAGGGTGACACAGACTTCCATGCCCAGCTTGCTGACTTCGCGGATCGTACCGAGAACGTCTTCGAATTTGCGGTCGCCATCGCGTACGCCCTTCCATGCCGCGCCCATACAGAAGCGGGTGGAGCCACTGGCCTTTGCCTGTTCGGCGATGGGAAGAACATCTTCCGTTTTCATCAGGCGCTGTGCGCTTACGTCAGTCTGGTAGCGGGAGCTCTGTGCGCAATAGGAGCAGTCCTCGCTGCATCCACCCGTCTTGATGCTCAGCAGCGTGCAAAGCTGCACTTCATTTTCCTGCCAGTGCTGGGAATGAACGGCGCGGGCTTTTTGCAGCAGATCAAAAAACGGCTGGTGAAAAATCTCTTCAAGCTGGCCTAACGAATAACTCACGGTATGCGGAGGCTATCGGGAGTAGGGCGGATGCGTCAATTATTCAGGTGATTTCGGATGAATTTTTCGTGCCCTGAGGGCCTGGTCGAAATCCTCATGCCGGTTATAATCATAGTGTATGGCTATGAATCCCTGATTTTCCGCTTCCTTTACATTTTCTTCACGATCATCCACGTAAAGCGTCCGTTCCGGCACGACGGCAAATGTCTGTTGCGCCATGTGGAATATTTCCGGAGCTGGTTTCAGGTGTTTGGCGCGGTAGGAATAAATGCCAGCCTCGAAATGGGAGAAGAAGGAGTAGTTCTTAAAAATAAACTCCTGATGAATACAGCCGATATTGGAAAGCAGGAAGAGCCGGGATTTTTTTGCAAAATGCGGCAGCAGCGAAACCATAGGATTATTGGGTTCGAAGATATTTTCCCAGATACGAATAAAATCCGTATCTTCGCCGACGTCGCCGAAAGTATCCCGTACGTTTTTAACGAAGGTGGAGCGGTCGATTTTCCCCTCCTCATAGGCGAGGACAAATGCCGTAATCGCCTCTCGTTCCGGATAGTCTGTTTTGTTATTTTTCTGCAGAAGTTTATTGGCCGCGATATAATAATCGAACTTCAACAGGACATTTCCGATATCAAAAATCACTGCATCAATGGGCATATAATTCTTAGTGCTTGAGAATAAATTTTGCAATGGAGAGCGATGCATCAGGACGGCTCAGGCTGGTGGCTCCAGCATGCCATTTCTGAAGAAGTGCTCCGTTATTTTCGAGCGCGGTCTGAACGGCGGAAATAATTTTATCGGGAGTATCTGCGACGATTCCGGCGTGATGACGCTCCAACAGAATGGCATTGCCGACCTCCTGTCCCGGAATGACCTGGCTTGCAATGAGTGGGGTGGCGGCGGCAAGGCATTCCTGTACTGTGGCTCCGCCGGCCTTGCTGATGATAAGATGATTTTCCGCCATGAGGCGCGGCAGGTCGGGAATCCAGCCATAAAGGCTGATCTTTTTCCCCACCTTTTGTGCGCTTGCCTGCAAGGCATCCCGAAGGCGTTCGTCGTGTCCGTAGGTTGCAGTTAATTCAATCCGGGGAATCATCAGCAGACGTTCCACAAGGGCCGGGGCAAGATGCTGGGCGGAATTAATGACAAACAGCACACGCCAGACGCCATCCTCAGGAGGGTATTTTCGGCCCGTGCGCAGTTCCGTAAATTCCATCGGCACGGGAAAGCCCAGTGTCTGTATTTTTTCTGACGGAATTTTCCGCTGCAGCAGGACTTCGGCGGTATCCGGATTGGGGACGAAAAATAAATCACTGAAGCAGCGATGCCATACGGTATTGATGGTGATGGAATCAGTAATAATGGTTGCCTGCTGATAAGGACGGGAAACAGAGTTTTTGTAAATATTATCCAGAAGGTAATTGCACCCGGGATAGGTGGAAATAATCCAATCCGGCGCGTAGGTCGAGAGCAGGCGTTGGAGTTCCTTTTTGGCAGCGCCCAGCATGCCGATCTGTTTTTTAATCAGGTCAGTATTATTAATCAGATCGTAGATACATTGCCAGAGGGCGGGGGCGTAGTTAATGACGCCGAGGTAAAGCTTTTCACTTAACCGGTTTGCACCGCCATAAGCGGTCTTGAATACGTCTTCCAGATGAACCTCGATATCCTTTCCTCCGCATTGAATAAGGGCCTTTTGCAGGTTACGCGCGGCGGCATTATGCCCTTCGCCAAAGGAAGCTGTTAAAATGAGTACACGTTTCATGCCGGGCTAGAGCCACTTTTTGCGTCTAAAGAAGAGAATTTGTCCGAAGGCAATTGCGCCCATCAGTCCCAGACAGAAGAGATAGCCGAACTTCCATTTGAGTTCGGGCATATTATAGGGGCTATCCAGGCTGAAATTCATGCCGTAAACACCCGCCACAAAAGTCAGCGGAATAAAGATGCTGCTGATGACGGTAAGCATACGCATAATTTCATTCGTACGCAGCCCGACGCTGGAAAGGTAGACATCCATCAGACCCGCCGTCAGGTCCCGGAAACTTTCGATCATATCGATAATCTGCAGCGTATGGTCGTAGCAGTCCCGCAGGAAAATCTGCGTTTCCTTGGCAACAAGTCCGGAGTCGTCCCGAATAAGATTATTAAAAATTTCACGTTGCGGCCACGATGCGCGACGGAGCTGGAGGAGAAGACGTTTTACCTCATAAAGATTTTTTAACGAATTGCGATCTGCGTGTTCAAGCATCTGGCTTTCCAGATCTTCGATATTATCGCCGAGCGATTCAAGTAGGGGAAAGAATTGGTCTACGGCCGCGTCCATTAAAGTATATGTAAGATAATCGGCCTTCATTTTCCGGCCAAATCCCTTGCCATGGCGCAGCCGGTCACGCACGCGCTCAAAGATATCATGACCTGCCTCTTCCTGAATGGTGAGGATGTAGTTCTTGCCGAGAAAAATGCTGACTTGTTCGACAATCAGGCATCCATCCTTATCCAGATAAAGCATCTCGGTGATGATGAAAAAATAACCATCGTAGAGTTCAATTTTTGGCCGTTGTGTTGTATTGAGCACATCTTCCAGTGCAAGCGGATGGAGTCCAAAATGATCGCCGATCTGGCGCAGAAGATTCACGTCGCTAAGGCCGTCGATATTGATCCAGTTTACTTTGGAGGGATCATGTTTTTCATTTAATTCCGCCACACCCTCTAATCGGGTTTCCAGAAAAGTTTCCTCGTCATATTGAATTAATGTGATGACGGGAGGGCTGTTGGTTGCGGACGCCCTGGGAAGCAGCGTGGCCGGAGGCGTGCCAGGCAGGTGATATTCGACTTTAAACATAATCTCCGTCTCCTTTAAGACACTGCGGACGTTTTGGTTGCAACCTTAAAAATGTTGAAATCCTGACCCAAGATTGGTGGAGTTCTTTTTATCCTTATTAAGGACGCCTATTCTGGTAAGTTTAAGCCGTGGAAAGGCGGAGGGCCATTCCTGTTCGATTGCCCTGGCTATTTTTGGCGTGGCGGCGAAAAGAAGTTCATAGTCCTCGCCATCGCACAACGCATTTTGAAGCGTGCACTTGGGGCGTCGGGGCACTTGTTCCAGATCCACGGAAAATCCCAATCCGCAGGATTTTGCCAAACGGGGAAGGTCGGCAGCAAGTCCATCGCTCAGATCCATCATGGCGTGAATAGGGAAATTTTTCGCAAGCCAATGGGCTTCTTTGAGGCGTGGCGTAAATGTCAGGTGGGAACCCTGAAATGAGCCGCCGAGTTGACCGGTTACGAAAAGAATATCATCGTTCTTTCCGCCGCTGCGTGTAATGAGGCGTTTTTTTCGGGCAGAACCAATGCCCGCCACAGAAATAAAAATGCCGGAAGGCGAGCGGGAGGTTTCTCCGCCGGCGATTGTCACTTTATATTTTCGTGCAGCTTTTCCAATGCCGCGATAAATTCCCTGTAGTGTCTCGAGATCACAATCCAGCGGTGCGGCAATGGTAATAAGCGCATAGTGCGGGTGCGCGGCCATTGCGGCGAAATCACTTAAGACGCGGCATAGTGCTTTCCAGCCTATCTTTTCCGGGGAATGCTTCCGGAGAAAGTGCACATCCTCAATGAGGCAATCGGTTTTATAAACCGCAAGAAGTCCTTTTTTGGGTTTGATGGCAACCGCCGCGCAATCATCGCCCACGGGAGCGGGAGCCTTTTTCAGAAACGGAACTACTTTCAAAAGGCTGGCGACGATCTCATCTTCCGGGAGGTCTGTTAGTTTCATTGCGCAAGTTCAGGAAAGCAGAGAATCATGGCGAAGTTGAGCGCATTAAATCCGGAATGCATCAGAATGGGTGTCCAAAGCGAGCCGCTGCGTTCATAAGCAAATGTCAGAAATACAGCGAGAATGAAGAGTGGAAGAAAAGCTGGCAGATGCGCGTGAATCGCCGCGAAAATAAAAGCAGATACCAGTAGTCCCGGCCAGCGCCCCAAATATCGTGAGAATACTCCATAGAGAAACCCACGAAAAATCAGCTCCTCCGCAATCGGTGCGATGATGACAATGGATATGCCAATAATGATGAGGGTTCGGGGTTCGTGATGATGGGTGATGAAGGTGACAATGCCCTGCGGAATGACATATTTTTTTAAAAAATAGCCACTGATGATCTGAAGAAAATAAATCAGGGGCAGGAGTGCCAATAAGCAGCCAAGGGCCTGTAACGGTTTGAAAATTTTCAGCCCATAAAGAGCGATCGGATTAACATCCACGAAAATCTGAAATCCTATCAGCAGCAAAATCGCCGCACTGTAAATCGCTGTGCCGGCGATGATGATCTGAAGATTAACCTCTGAAGAATGCTGAAATCCCTGCACAGCACTATACAGAAACCAAATCGTCAAAAAAGCCGCGATGAGCGCATCAGAAGTTTTGAAAGACGAAACGGAGATTTTTTGACCACTGCCATTTGAATATGCGGACAGAAATCGTCCATACCACCAGAGCGTGAACAGGGATCCTGCGCCAAGGAGAAACAGAAGTGGCGTCTGTGCAGACATGAAAAAGGTGGCTAAAATTACGGCGCGTAAAATGCAGGAAGAAGATAAACCCGGCCCGCTTCCAGACGAGGGGTCATTCCTTTCAGGATATCCACTTCCAGTTTTGGAGTCTGGCTTTTACCCAGGATACGCAAAAAGTGGGCAAAACCATAACGTGCGGTATATTGAACGACTTCCGCATTGGGAGCCTTGCCAAGTTCCTTCGCCTTTGCATAGGCGTCTTCCACATAGCCGAGCTGATCCACGAGCTTTTCCTTGTAGGCATCCATGCCGGTAAGTACTCGGCCATCCGCAATGCCATCGCGCAGTTGTTGTTTACTGATTTTGCGGCCTTTCTCGACGATGCCGAGAAAACGGTCATAAGCCTGCATGACGAGGGATTGGACATATTGCTTTTCCGCATCGGTCATCGGTCTTGTGCCGCTGAGCATATCTTTAAATGCACCGCTTTTGAAAACGACGGACTGAAGGCCGATCTTTCCGAAAAGGTTTTCGTAATTAAGCGTGGAAATGATGACGCCAATCGATCCCGTAAAAGTTGATTCGTTTGCCATGATCCATGAGGAGCCACAGGAAATATAATAGGCGGCAGATGCTCCCAGAGACGTCATATAAACGACCACGGGCTTCTTTTCGCGCAGCAGACACAGATCATGGTAAATCTCATCTCCGGCTGTGATTTCTCCGCCGGGAGAGTCCACCATAAGGACGACGGCTTTTACTTTGCTATCCTTACCGGCCTGGTCAAAAGCAAACTTCAGATCCTGAACCATACTGTCACCGATGCTTCCGGGCTCGGAATAGGTAATAATACCCCGTAAGGATATGACGGCAATTTTGGCTGAGGAGCTACCGCTGACAAGTTTCTCTTCGCTGAACTTAGGTTCTGAATAGGTATTTCCCGGTAATGTGGACTTTGCCCCGATGACGAGAATAAGCACCATGTTTGCGCCGAGGCTGATGCAAAGTACGATAAAAAGGACTAATGAAAGGCAACCGGAAGAAGGTTTGTTCATGAATGAAAGGAAAGTGGCGCAAATCTCACTGTCCCTCAAGAGGCTATTTACATCAAATTACTTTCTTAAAGGGACGGAATGCCCCGGTTCAGGTCTGGATATGGTAAAACCTTTATGCATTGTGAATAACTTGCGAATAATAAACCCTTCCGCATATTGCTTTTTGCTTTCCTCCTCGCTTCTCAAAGGGGAACTTCTGTCCGGCTCCTGATTCTGGACCGTTATTGAAATGACACTTTCTGAAATTCGCTCTGCACTGACTCAGCTTGAACTTGTGCCATCCAAGGGGCTTGGGCAGAGCTTTCTCCACGATCAGAACCTTGCCCGTTGGTTTGCAGATCAGGTTTCTGCGGAAAAGGGCGATCATATCATCGAGATCGGGCCTGGGCTTGGCGCGATAACGGAATTTCTCATTGGCCGAGACGCAAAAATAACGGTGATAGAGCGGGATCGGCGTCTTGCGGAATATCTCGCCACGCGTTTTTCCGCGGATGAAGTAACAATCATCCGTGAAGATGCTACAAGATTTGATACACGTCGATTATTTGGCGAGGGGCGGGTGAAGGTCATTGGGAATCTTCCGTATTCTGTTTCTACCGCGTTGATTGAAATATTCACCATGGCCCTCTCACCCGCTTGTTTGCTGGTTCTGGGGTTGCAGCGTGAACTTGCAGAGCGTCTCGCTGCCGCACCGCGCACGAAGGCGTATGGTGCAATGAGCGTTTGTCTGCAACGCAACTGGAATATAAAAATTCTTAAACGCTTTCCTGCGTCTGTTTATTATCCCGCGCCAAAAGTGCAATCCGCTGTCGTGCG
The DNA here is from genome assembly GCA_039918055.1 of Chthoniobacterales bacterium. Classification (GTDB taxonomy): domain Bacteria; phylum Verrucomicrobiota; class Verrucomicrobiia; order Chthoniobacterales; family JBDTJR01; genus JBDTJR01. The sequence goes on along the minus strand of JBDSIH010000014.1, from coordinate 5,736 downwards.
CTTGCTTCCAAAATCTCCGCAGGAATTAATTGCCTGCGACGCGGAATTTTTTGAAAAGCTGGTAAGGCGCGGATTCTCTGAACGACGTAAACAATTAAGGAAGTTAATTGATTCGCCGTCCGTTCCCTGGAAGGAAGTGGCGGATACTATCGGGTTTTCAGAAACCGCGCGTGCAGAGGAGCTGAGCGTGGAACAATGGGCTCGCCTTGCAAATCTCTACCGTCCGCCGCCGGATATCTGCGCTCAGGATGCCGCTGAACTCTTTGATGTAGTGGATGAGAGCGACAACGTTATTGGCCCGCAGCCGCGTGGAACAGTGCATGTGAATAACTTGAGGCACAGGGCTGTCCATATTCTCATTTTCAACAGTTTGGGGGAGCTTTTCCTCCAAAAGCGCACGCTTTGGAAGGATAAGAACCCCGGCAAATGGGATTCCAGCACCGCAGGACATGTAGATGCAGGCGAAAACTACCTGGAAGCCGCTGTACGGGAGATTCGGGAGGAACTGGGGGTCGAAATCCCGCCGGAAACCTTAAAGCCTGTTCACAAGCTTTCGAGCGCCGAAAACACCGGCTTTGAATTCATACAGATCTACCGCACTACGTATGAAGGGCCTTTCACTTTTGCCTCCGCCGAAGTTGAGACCGGAGCGTTTTTCACGCTGCCGCAAATCCGGCAGTGGCTTCAGTCCGCGCCGGAGGATTTCACGCCTGTCTTCCGGCTTTGCGGCGAAAAAGCATTACTATCAGGGTAAAATCTCTATCGGCGTGCCATCCGGCACCTGACGGTAGATTTCTTCAATTTCGCGGTTGGTCACCGCGATGCAGCCGAGCGTCCAGTCCTTGCCGGTATATTTGGGATCGTCGGGATTATCTCCATTCGGCAGCCCGTGAATCATGATATCACAACCCGCGGAGAGATTTGTCTGCGCGGCGAAGTCAGTATCCCTGGCATCGGGATAGGAAATTCGAAGAGAGAGGTGGTAGCTGCTCCTGGGATTGTGTTCCGAAATAAAATACTGACCCTCGGGAGTTTTTCCATCGCCTTCGAAATGTTTTGCGCCCTCGGGTGCGAAGCCCAGGTTGATGCGATAGGTTCCCAAGGTTTTCTCATTTTTATAGAGCGTCATTATTCTTTCCGCTTTCCGGATAACAATACGGTCCGCCGTAAGTTTTCCAGAGCGGGTAAACCAATAACCAGTGGCGAATACACAAAGTAAGCCAGCCAGCGAAATTACAATTTTCCATGCCACGTCATAAAACTAGGCGTTGAGGGTTGCGTACCGCAAGGGGAAGCGTTAAAACGCAACCCGCATGAAAATCGTAGTAGCTTATTCCGGTGGATTGGATACGTCCGTCATTCTCAAATGGCTGCAGGAAACCTATCAGGCAGAAATGATCGCGTTCTGCGCGGATATCGGCCAGGAGGAAGAGCTTGATGGGCTTGAGGAAAAAGCGCTTAAGACCGGTGCTACGAAATGTTTTGTCGACGATCTTCGCGAGGAATTCGCCCGCGACTTTATTTTTCCCATGATGCAGGCGGGAGCTATGTATGAGGGGCAGTATTATCTCGGCACAAGCATTGCCAGGCCCCTGATCGCCAAGCGCATGGTGGAAATCGCGCGTCAGGAAAAAGCGGATGCCGTGGCACACGGTGCCACGGGTAAAGGGAATGACCAGGTCCGCTTTGAGCTCACCACGGCCGCCCTGGCTCCGGAACTGGATACTATTGCTCCATGGAGAGAAGAGCGCTTCCGCGAACAATTTCCCGGTCGTTCTGAAATGATCGCGTATGCCGAAAAGCACGGCATCTCGGTAGCCGCCACGGCAAAGAAATCCTACTCCATGGATCGGAATCTTCTGCACATCAGTTATGAGAGTGGAATTCTGGAAGACCCGTGGTTTGATGCCAGCGATCCCAAGTCGGGATTATTCACACTTGCAGTGCCTGTGGAGCAGGCGCCAGATCAGGCGGATTATGCCGAGTTGATTTTCGAAGCAGGGAATTGTGTGGGCATTGTGCATCCCGAACTCTGGGATATTCTAGCCAGCCTTAATTATAATGGGGAAGGGGATACCAGGCTTTCACCTTACTGGATAATGCGTGTTCTTAATAAACTGGGCGGCAAACACGGCATCGGTCGGGTGGACATGGTGGAAAACCGTTTCGTCGGAATGAAAAGCCGCGGTGTGTATGAAACACCCGGTGGAACGATTCTGCACTTTGCGCATCGGCAGATGGAATCGCTAACGATGGATCGCGAAGTGATGCACCTTCGTGATTCGCTGATCCCGAAATACAGCACACTTATTTATAATGGCTTTTGGTTTGCGCCGGAGCGCGAAGTCATGCAGGCGCTTATCACGGAATCGCAGAAGAACATCACCGGCACCGTACGCGTGAAACTTTACAAGGGAAGTGTCTCAGCGGCAGGGCGCAAGAGCCCGCTGAGTCTTTACAATCCGCATATTGCCACCATGGAAGCAGATCCAACAAAGGCGTATAACCAATCCGATGCGACGGGATTCATCCGTCTCAATGCATTACGTCTTCGGGTGGGAGCGGAAGTCGCCCGCTCTCATAAGCCTAAAGCTTAACCTTAGTAGGTTATACGAACGGGAGTGCCCTGAGGGGCATTATCCCAGAATGTTGCTACCATTTTCTGCGGCATGCGGATGCAGCCATGAGAGTCGGCAACGCCGGGAAGAAATCCCTGATGCATTCCCACTCCATTATGCAGGCGCATAAAATATGGCATTGGAGCACCCACAAAAACAGCACCCGGAGGTTTTGGATCTTTGGTTACATCCACATTTTTGACGAGCACGGTGCCCGCTGCGTCTGCGTAATCTCCATATAAGGTAGAGGCATGATGCAGATCTTTTTGGATAATTTTAAAACTTCCAGCAGGGGTTTGAAATCCTTCACGTCCTGTTGATATGGCGGAAATACCCACGAGCTTACCGCCTTTATAGAAGTAAGCTTTTTGTTCGGATAAATTAATAACCATACTTGGCGAGCCACTTACGCCTTCTCCATCCCAGTAAGAAACATTGTCTACGGCCTGTGATGGCTTGGTAATTACTGCGCCATTAGCGCCGAGATATTGGGTGGAAGAATCGGTCAATCTGCGGTCATAATTTGCGCAACTCACGAAGCTGAGTGCAAAAACACTGATCACAAACAAGTTGCCAAGGGATATACGCATATAGGAGATCGCAAAATAAAACGTCGATTTGGGTATTCGTCAAGAGGCGAAAGCGCTCACCATACCCTCAAGCGTCAGAAACGGGGCCAAAACAGACCTTTTATTGAATAAAGAGCGTAAAATGTGCGCCGTACTTGCGCCGGGCGGCGGGGATTTGATAGTAAAAGCGCTTCTTATATGCCGACTTACGAATACGAGTGCGCCAAATGCGGGAAAAACTTTGATCTTTTCCAATCCATGAAGGACGACGCACTAAAGATCTGCCCAAAAGAGCAATGCAGAATGAAGACCTGGGGCAAGGGGAAAGTGAAGCGACTTATAGGAACCGGGGCAGGATTGATTTTTAAAGGTTCAGGATTTTATACCACCGATTATCGCAGTGAAGGTTACAAGCAATCTGCAAAGAAAGATACGAGTACCGGAGAGACGAAGGTAGTATCCACGGATTCCGGCGCTAAAAAATCTGAACCAGCTAAGAAAACCTCCCCAGCGAAACCTTAAATTTAATTATGAGTAATATTATTTGCCAAAGCTGTGGACATGAAAATGACCTCACGCGTACTTTTTGCCAAAATTGTGGAATCCGGCTCGATGCGCCGGCGCAACCAGTGGAATCACCACAGCCTGTTGCGGTGGTTGCAACTCCTGTAGTAGTATCAGAGCCAGCACCAAGGGGCAGAGTAGGTGGAGCGGGGAAAGTACAGACATCGGGCAAACACAAGATTTCCACGGGCGGGGGTATGGTGGTGGGCCTTACGAGTATTCTTGCCACACTTCTGGAAGTGGGTCTTTTGGCAGCACTCAGCGCGGCATTAATACAGGCATGGCGCATACCTAATAATGTTCCCCCGGCTGCCATTCCAAATCAGGTGATTGCAAAGCAATTTGGAATAGCGATGCATGCGGCGATTGATAGCCCTTATCCCCGCGAGGTGTCGCTGGATCAGGCGCAGTTGGCACAGGTGAATCAATATCTTGCAACCATGGTGAAGCTGGAATCCACTGGCAGCTGGTTTTCTGAATATCTTAAATTCGACCGCATTTTCGTAACAGTTGGAAATGACACTTTTGACACGGTCATGCAGGAATCTGTAGCAAAACACCCCTTCTATATTGATGTTCGGTACAAGCTGCTTAAGACGGGAAATGTGCAAAGTGCAGTTCCTATCGCAGGCTACATCGGAAGGCTTCCTCTGCATCCGCGGGTTTTGGAATACGTGCAAAATACCATGGCCCCGGCATGGGCTGGAATCGGCGCAGATATTCAAATGCTGAGTACCGCAACGCAAATCACCCTGAAACCTGAGCAGGTTCAGATGAGTTTTCCGGGTGGCCGCAAATGATCGTAATTGAGGTTTGAAATGGCAAGACCCTGGCAGGCGGTAGCGGCGATCATCATCGCGGGCTTGCTGTTAACAGAGGGGGGATTTGCGGAAAAAATTTCGGATCGAACGACGAGCAGCTCCGGGCAGTTTATTGTCTTTTCGGCGGACCAGAGGAGAGCCGGCGCTGTCGCTAAAAGAGCGGAGGAAATTAAGCAGGATCTGCTTCGTCTTTTTAATATTCAGGATAACTGGAAACATATCGTCCTGATTCAACTTATTGAGCGGGAGATTTACCATAAATCCTCGGCGCCTTTTCTCCTGACCATGCACGATTCCGTGGATGGCACAATCCGCGTCCAGCTTGATATCGCTGCCGCCGGGCCTGTGGATACCGCAAATCTTGTGCGGGAAATTCTTCGGGGAATTCTTTTGGAAATGATCTATCGGAAAGATGAGAGCATTGCGGGCAAGATTTACCAGTATCCTCCAAACTGGCTGGTGGAAGCACTGCTCACGATGTTGAAAAGTCAGGATGAGCATCTGGACGCGCCTATCTTTGGATTGTCGGATAAAACGAATGCCACGAAAATTGATGCGCCGGTATTTGGACAGTTGATAAAAAGTGGCGATACCCCAAAGCTCAATGACCTGCTTGATAAAAAATCGACGCATATGGATGCTACGACGCGTCTCATCTACCGCGCGCAGGCCGTTGCGCTGCTGCGCGCGTGGCTGGAAACTGCAAAGGGAAAGCAGGAGGTTTTAAATTACCTTTTACGGATTTCGCGCACGGAGGCGAGCAGGGAACTGCTTCTAGCCTGCTTCACGGCAAGTGGAGGCTCGGAAACTAAACTTGTGCGTTTATGGACGCTGGCACTCGCACGGTATTCGGCGACCGATCGCATGGAATCTTTTTCCGTGGAGGAAACCGAAAAATCCCTGGCGAAAACCCTAACAGTCTCGCTTCCGGTGACTGCGCAAAAAAAGGAGAAATCTCCCAAGGAGAATGCGTTGATAACTTTTGCCCACAACAAAGATTCAAAGATTACTTTTCAGCAAATGCAGGCGGATCTTTTGCGGTTGAACATCCGTGCGCATCCTCTGTATCGCCCTATTGTCCAGGAGTATGTGGCAATCATCGGTAATCTTGCACGGGGCAAGCTGCGGAAAATGGAAAAATCCATCGAAGAGATGGAATCTGCC
>JBDSIH010000013.1:0-4488 GCA_039918055.1 Chthoniobacterales bacterium | reverse complement strand
GAAACTTGTGGGCGGCCCGATTCGCCTGCCTTTTCTTCCAACTTTTTTCGGATTAATCGGCGGACTTAAAACGATGGGTCTCGTAGGTCTTTTTGTAGGTCCTGTCTTTATGGCTCTGCTTGTGGCCATCTGGAGAGAATGGGTGGATACCATTGATTCCGATACCGCCCGCTCGCGGGACCATGCACCGCAGGAAACGCGTCTTAAATTACCGTAATCCTACTCTGCTAAATCGCGGTTCTTATAATTAAAAAATACCCGGGTCAGCGTTGCGATAGAAAATATCAGCATCATGATCAGAACCGTTCCGTAGAATGCGGTGAGTGTCGTCCGGTAGCGGCTGTTATCCAGCGTATGCACGAGGGCAATCGTCATGATGTATCCCCAAACCGAAGCAAGAAGACTCAGCACACACAAGCCTGCAAGCTTCGCGGCAAATTCGCTCTTCTGAAAAGCCGTAAGCAAGGTAAGGAGAAAAACGAGCTGTATCCAAAATCCGATCCTTGCCAGCAAAGTTCCTAAAAAAACCAACAGCGCGGGCGTCCTGATTTCATTGGGCTGCCCGGTCGCTACACGAAGATCGGCCAGATAGTTCGCGTAAAGCGACTCCGTGCGCGAAGAGAGAGAGAAGTGATCGGCATGAAGCGCATCAAGCGAATGCTGGTAATTATACCCCTTCGGCCTTTTCCCGGTCATATAAAAATAATCGGAAGTCTTCGGAAACAAAAAGAGAGGTAATTGCCGCCCCACTTTCTCAAGCATGGTGACGGGCGCGCCAAGCCATGCATTAAAATAAAGGCTATAGCAAAAGTTCGTAAAAGAATGAATATCCCACGCCGGATTATATTTGCGGGGTTCAAACACACCCGAGAGATACATAATATCGTCCGCCTGATAGCCAACGACCCAAAAATGCTCAGGGTGCTTTTTTGCTTCAATAAGCGCTTTTTCCAGATCAGGAATAAAATGGGATAGAATATCTTTTTGCTCCGGAGGTGCAGTAAGCATCCGCTTCTTCCCATCTTCAACAATCCCTTCGGCATGGATGGAGACAAGAGTATAGGGAAGATAAGTGATTGTGCGTTCCTCTTTTTGAAAATGCGTAACGCGGGGGCCCGTCATGAAAAGGCCGGCCAGTATTACACCGCCCACCAGCGGCCCTATGCGAAGGGAAAGACTTCCCTTCCCGAAAATACCGGCGAGCAATGGCAGAAGTGACAGCGGCAAGGCAAGCGTCCAGCTCGCCTTCAGCTGAAATACCATGAAGGAAGAAAACAGCACCGCACTCCCATATAATATTGCAGGCATAATGCGACCGCGCTGCCAGCGCTCAATAAAAAAACTCACCAGCGCCAGAAAATAACAAAATACAAATAACAGCATCAGGCTTTCCGGGCGGACGAATTTCTCAAAAATGATGACATTGGGATTCAGCACGTAAAGTGCGAGGGCGGGGATAAGCAGAAAATGCCCCAGCAGATGAATGTCCGTATTTCCCGCGGCAAGCAGTGAAAGCCAGCGAACGACCGCCAGCCACAGGATCAGTGTTCCCAGCAACCCGAAGATCTGCTGAAAGTGGGAGATCGCCGTAAAGTTTCCGCCAAACTTAAGAATACCTGCCAAAACTGCAGAGTAAAACCACTCCCTGCCATTGCTTTGTAAAAAACCCAGGCCGCTAAGCCAGGACAACGCAGGATTCAGGTAACCCTTGGTATCTGGATCGGAAAGCGGAATGTCCGTTATGCTGTTCCGCATCTGCCAGCCGATAAAAACAAGCAGCAAAACGCAGAGGAATGAAGCGGTCTGAATCCATCGGATTGATGATTCCGACTTCCTCCAGCTCAGAAATTTTACCCGCCATCCGTCAGTCATATATGCCGTGGCGGTTTATTTTGTTTTACCAAGTTTGGCGAACACTTCGGCATTGATGCATTCGTAGGCGACCGTTTGCATAAACCCACTGGCAGGAAATACTTTGATCGGGTAGCCCTCGATGGAAACGATCGCATCTCCAAATTCGTAGCCCATATCAATAGAGCCAGCGAGCTGATCTTTCGGCGGCTCAAGATCGGGACGAATTTTCGGATTATTGGGTGCGCTGACGTGAATGACACGCTGGTTCTTTCCGATGTACATACACCAGTCATTGAAGTGCATGCCGGTATGGTCAATGCGAAGCACAAGTGCGTCATTCGGCGTATTTTTAGCATACTTAAGCATCGAGCTCGGATTGACGTAACCGTAAAAATTAAAGAACTCGATGTACTTCGCCCAGACATGGTCCTCCGCGAAGCCGACACTGTCATTAAAGGAATGTCCTAAGTAAGCCACAACAGTGGGACGGCCAGCCTTTGTTTCCGCTGCAATAAGATCGGCTGCCTTATCGACGGCAGGCAGCTGCGTATCCGCAAAGCGCTTAATCAGCTCGCGGGCGGCATCCAGATAGCGATGCGCCAATATGCCGGGAGCAATCGGGGCAATTTTAAGATCGTCATGAAATCCGCTACCTTTATTCAGGTGCTTTTTGTTCCAGTCGCTTTCGCTGTGAACGATCGAAAGATACATGTACGGCATGTGATTTTGCCGCGTGCAGGCGGCGACGAACTCCGCCATGACGGCCCAGCTGTTAAGAATATTAAGGAGATTATTTCCACGGCCAACACGCCCTTCCGGAAGCGTAAGAATGCGGTCATCATCGCCAAAACCGGTATCCATCCATGCATCGCAAAGCTTCACCTGCTCAGCAAGCGAGGGTAGCCCTTTTGGGCCGAAGCCTACGACATACGTGCCTTTATCATGCTGCTTCTGAATAATTGCCAGATCCTTCGGATTCGGATCACGCTGCCACCCCATAATGCCGAAATCCTCATTGGCAATGTCTCCGGGCTTTGCTGCGCGGAACATTACACCGCCACTGCGACATTCGATTTCATTTACTGGCCCCTGTCCAGGAAAGGAACCCCCATTGTACATAGGAACATAATTTCCACCGTCGATGTAACGTCTGGCTATTTCCTCACCAATTTTCGTGGCGGCCGGGATATTTTTTTCAACTGTATCACACGCGCGCAGAGCAAAGTCTATGTATTGACGGGCTGGAGAAGCGTCTTCACCGGCAGCAAAGGCATTCAGCGAAAATGCCATGTATACACTTGCGAGAAGGACAGTTGTTTTACGAATGGTGGGCATTGGAGTGCCTGAATCGGATGTCATATCCGCCAGCTTGTCAATATTCCTTGCGGGAGACGCCTGAATATCTTCCTTGCAAAGAAGAAGGAGCTTTCGAGAATCAGCCTGTATTCCGTGAAACCATCTACCGCTTCCCAAAATCAACCTCCGGCCAGGAAGAGCTTCGCCCTTTTGCTGACACTCGGCATCATATCGGCAAGCCTGTGGATTTTCATTGTGTTGACACATCATGTCGTGGGCGGCACGCAGCATGAAACAGAAGCAAAAATCATGCGTATGATGCGGGTTCCCGGCGACCTTTCGCAGCCAATCGGCCCACGCTGGCTGAAGATGGCCAGTCTCGATATCACCGCCCTTGGCAGCGTGCCCGTGCTGATGATCGTCACTTTTCTCGTCGTGGGATATATGCTTCTTGAGCAAAAATTCGCCACCGCCTGCCTGATTCTTTTTTCGACCAGCGGTGGCGCGTTTCTCGGTATGTTCTTAAAATATATCATAAACCGGGATCGGCCCAATATTGTTCCCCACCTGGCCGAAGTAAGCGGACAGAGCTATCCCAGCGGACATTCCATGCTCTCGTCGGTTGTCTATCTCACACTTGCGGTCGTGCTGGCGCAGACTGTCGTCAACCGGCGCAGTAAAATATACATTATCGCAGCTGCGATTTTGATCACCTTACTCGTGGGCATTACGCGTGTCTTTATTGGTGTTCACTATCCCACCGATGTCCTTGCCGGCTGGAGTGCGGGCACGGTATGGGCGCTTATGGTGTGGCAGCTGGCATCCCGCCTTCAGAAGCAGGGTGTGATGGAGTCCTGATTACCAGCTTCGGATATCGTCGGAATTTGGATCGTTAGGTTCACCCTGTCGATTCGGACCGGAGGAGTAAACCCTGGGTTCCTTGGGATTAGTCAGATCCCGGTGCCAGCGCTCGCCCCATGGATCGAGATAAACCCCCTCCCTTAATCCGCCCTTTCCCGCCGCATAGTCTTCCATTTTCAGAAAAACGATTTTACGAGGATTTTCTCCCGCCAAAACTGCATAAAATTCTTTTTCTCCCTTAGGAGGAAACGTGCCGTATTCTTTGTAATATTGAATCAGCGATTCCCTTAATGCCGATACCTGCACGTAGGCCTGCATGACGGGACTCTGCATTATTTCCGTAGATACAGGGTGTAACCTGCCAAAAAGCAAAACCCCTATACCAGCGACAATACTTAAAGCCGCTATCCACACCCACCAGACAATACCTAGCAATCGCCATTGGCGCTTCACGGGCGTTATGGAATCCTCGTTCAC
>JBDSIH010000012.1:0-5010 GCA_039918055.1 Chthoniobacterales bacterium | reverse complement strand
ATGGACTTGCGGCGATCTCCAAAGCCAGGGGCTTTGACGGCGCAAATCTGAAGCGTGCCACGGAGCTTGTTCACGACAAGTGTCGCGAGTGCTTCGCCTTCGACGTCTTCCGCAATGATGAGGAGAGGACGACCGGCTTTTGCAACCTTCTCGAGAAGGGGCAGCATGTCTTTGAGACTGCTGATTTTCTTCTCGTGGATGAGGATGTAGGCGCTTTCGAGGTTGGCTTCCATGCCGTCTGCGTTTGTGACGAAGTACGGGGAGAGGTAGCCTTTATCGAACTGCATACCTTCGACGACGTCGAGGGTGGTTTCGATGGATTTTGCTTCCTCTACGGTGATGGTGCCATCCTTGCCGACCTTCTCCATCGCGTCTGCGATGATCTGGCCGATATTGGAATCCCAGTTAGCCGAGACAGTGGCGACCTGCGCGATTTCGCTGCTGTCTTTCACTTTTTTGCTGATCTTGCGGAGTTCTTCCACAACGGCTTCCACGGCTTTGCCGATACCACGCTGAAGCGAGGTAGGGTTTGCGCCAGCGGTGACGTTCTTCAGACCTTCGCGATAAATCGCTTCGGCGAGAACGGTTGCGGTCGTCGTGCCATCTCCGGCAATGTCGGAGGTCTTGGATGCGACTTCACGCACGAGCTGGGCGCCCATGTTTTCATAAGGATCTTCGAGTTCGATTTCCTTGGCCACCGAGACACCATCTTTGGTGATCGTAGGGCTGCCGAATTTCTTATCGAGGATGACGTTGCGACCGGATGGTCCAAGCGTTGCCTTTACCGCTCTTGCGAGCTTCTCGACGCCGCGCAGGAGGGCCTGACGTGCGGATTCATCGAAGTTTAATTGTTTTGCCATAATATTTTTAAATAATTTTTGGTTGAGAGTTAAAACGAGCGATTACCCAAGGATACCGAGGATATCATCCTCACGCATGATGAGGTGGGTTTCGTTGTCGATCTTGATCTCCGTGCCGCCGTATTTGGAGAAGAGGACTTTGTCGCCTTTTTTCACGTTGAACTCGATCTTGTTGCCTTTGTCATCGATCTTGCCGGTTCCGACAGCGATGATTTCGCCTTCCTGGGGCTTTTCTTTCGCCGTGTCAGGAATGATGATGCCATTCTTTTTGACCTCTTTATCTTCGAGCGGTTTTACTAGAACGCGATCTCCGATGGGTCTGACTTTTTGTGCCATTGTATTGGTGTTTTCTTATTTCTGGTTTTGTTTCTTAACAATGCCCCGGCTCCACATGTGCGGAAGCGGTGACGTTTATTGTTAAATTTATAACCGACGGGATGCAGGATTTTCGCCCGCAGCCCGCCGATTAAAAAGTTGGGTTTCTAAATTATTTCTTCTTCTTGTCTTCGTCGACCATTTCGAACTCTGCGTCGACAACGTCGGCATCGGCCTTCTTCTCACCCTGCGGTGCGCTCTCGGTGCCGGGAGCCCCTTCGGGCGCGCCGGTGTTTGCGCTGGCCTGCTTGTAGAGTTCCGCGCTGATGGCCTGGAACTTGGTCTGCAGGTCGTCGTAGCCGGCCTTGATGGCGTCCACATCTTCACCCTTGAGCGCTTCGCGCAGGGCGGCGATGGATTCGACAACAGGCTGCTTGGTGGCTTCGTCGATCTTGTCGCCGAGCTCGGTAAGCTGCTTCTCGCACTGGTAGGAGAGATTATCCGCATTATTACGGATCTCGATGCCTTCCTTGGCTTTCTTGTCGTCTTCGGCGTGAAGCTCGGCTTCCTTCTGCATGCGTTCGACTTCGGCTTTATCAAGTCCACTGGAACCGGTGAGGGAGATTTTTTGCTCCTTGCCGGTGCCGAGATCCTTTGCGGATACGTGCAGGATGCCGTTTGCATCCATGTCAAAAGTGACTTCAACCTGAGGTACGCCGCGAGGTGCGGGCGGGATACCGTCCAGATGAAATACGCCGAGCTGCTTGTTATCACGGGCCAGCGGGCGTTCGCCCTGGAGGACCTTGATTTCAACGCCGGGTTGATTATCGCTGAAGGTCGAGAAGATCTGCGACTTGCGCGATGGGATGGTCGTATTACGCGGAATAATCGGCGTGGCGATACCGCCGGCCGTTTCGATTGCGAGCGTAAGCGGGGTGACATCGAGAAGGAGGACGTCCTTCACATCACCGCGCAGAACACCGCCCTGAATGGAAGCGCCGATGGCGACAACTTCGTCGGGGTTCAGGCCTTTGTGCGGCTCTTTGCCGATCATGGCGCGTGCGGTCTCGATGACTTTCGGCATGCGGGTCATACCACCGACGAGCACGAGCTCGGCGATGTCGTTTTTAGTAAGCTTGGCGTCCTTCAAGCAATCCTCAACGGGCTTGATGGTCTTCGTAAAGAGGCTGTCGCAGAGCTGTTCGAGCTTGGCGCGGGTGAGCTTCTTCTGAATGTGTTTCGGTCCGCTGGCGTCTGCCGTGACGAATGGGAGATTGATCTCGTATTCCTGTGCAGAGGAGAGGGCGATCTTGGCTTTTTCGGCCTCTTCCTTAATGCGCTGAACGGCGTCTGGCTGATTGGCGAGATCGAGGCCGGATTCTTTTTTGAATTCCTCCATGATCCAATCCATGATGCGGTGATCCCAGTCATCGCCGCCGAGGTGCGTATCACCATTGGTCGAGCGGACTTCGAATACACCGTCGCCGATTTCGAGCGCGGAGATGTCGAATGTTCCACCGCCGAGATCGTATACGGCGATCTTTTCGTCGGACTTCTTATCCAGTCCATACGCGAGGGATGCCGCGGTAGGCTCGTTGATAATGCGGAGCACTTCGAGACCGGCGATCTTTCCGGCATCCTTGGTGGCATTACGCTGCGAGTCATTAAAGTAAGCAGGAACGGTGATGACCGCCTGAGTGATTTTCTCCCCGAGCTTGGCTTCGGCGTCGGCTTTGAGCTTCGAGAGAATCATCGCAGAAATTTCCGGAGGAGAGAATGCCTTTGGCTTGCCGTCGACTTCCACCTGGATGTGGGCGTCGCCATTGGCGGCTTTGACGAGTTTGTAGGGAACGCGCTTTACGTCGTCCTGCACTTCGTCGAATTTACGACCCATGAATCGCTTCACGGAGGAAATGGTGTTGACGGCGTTTGTCACAGCCTGACGCTTCGCAGCCTGGCCGACGAGACGCTCACCGCTCTTCGTGAATGCGACGACGGATGGGGTCGTGCGTGCGCCTTCGCTGTTTTCGAGGACAACGGGCTCGCCCGCTTCCATCACTGCCATACACGAGTTCGTCGTGCCTAAATCGATACCTAAAATTTTAGCCATAAATGTTAATCTTTCGTCTGTATAAGAAGCAGGAGCCGTGCCAAGTGGCATGAAATACATTTAAGTTCATAATAATAAGGTATTTAACTTATTATGCTGTTACGAAGAGCTGTGGCGTTTTGCGTCATAATGGCCTTCATTGTCTCACTTTTAGCGTCACGATGGCTCACCGCTCTCACTTAGACGAATATCAACCCTCCACTAAATAGCACTATGTCCTTGCTACTGAGCGAGGGTCTCTTATTTGTCAAAGTTTCGGACGATGAATCAGTTTTGTAACCTCAATAAACTCCGCCATGGAAAATAGCACAGAGTTTTTCCGCACGGTGGATGCCTGGGTAGGCATTACGACATGCGCGGTATGTACTGCATGGCGCTCGTTGACGAAGCGCTTCACGGAAACCGGTAACGAAGAGGGGCGCAAGGGATTACTTTTCATCAAACTCGCCGAGCAGGGTTCGACAGTGCTGGCGGCGTCGGCGATCGAAGATGCCGTTCGCGAATACGGCGCTAAGAATGTCTACTTCCTCGTCTTCGAGGAAAACCGTTTCATTCTCGATAGCATGGAACTGATCCCGCACGAAAATGTGCTGGAGATTAAGACAGCGAATTTTCTCCAGATCATGCTTAGTGCATTGGGGCAGTTGTGGAATATCCGGAAACTGAAATTGCGCGCGTGTGTGGATCTGGAATTTTTTGCGCGCATGACGGCGATTTACGCTTACCTCACGGGCATTCCGCGCAGAGTGGGATTTCACAGTTACTATGGCGAAGGGCCATGGCGCGGAAATCTTTTCACCCATCGACCGCGTTACAATCCGCATCTGCACACGAGCATCACTTTTCGGGGATTGGTTGTCGCGGTGAATGCAAAAGGCAGCGACTTTCCACGCTTTGAGTGGGCGCCGTCTGCTACGCCCACGCCATTGCCGCACTATCAGGTAAAAAGCGCCGATGAGCAGGCGATGCGGGCATTGATTGCGTCGCATACGGGAAATAATGGCGAGGCGCTTATTCTTCTCAATGCGAATGCCAGCGATCTTCTGCCCTTGCGACGCTGGGCCGATGAAAACTACATTGCGCTTGCACGCATGATTCTGGCGCGTTCGGAGAAATACTACATCGGGTTTACCGGCGGACCTTCTGAGGTTGAGAAGATTTCAGGTCTCGTAAAGACGGTGGATTCACCGCGCGCATTCTGCACGGCAGGAAAAACATCGTTGCGCGAACTGCTCGCGCTGTATCAGCTTTCCGACGTTCTGGTGACAAATGACAGTGGGCCCGCGCATTTTGCGGCGCTGACGGATGTTGATACCGTCGTGCTCTTTGGTCCGGAAACGCCGGCGCTTTTCGGCGCATTGTCTCCGCGTTCGCATCCCATCACGGCCGGGCTGGCATGTAGTCCCTGCGTAAGCGCGCTGAACAACCGGCAAACGGCATGCACGAATAATGTGTGCATGCAGCGTATTTCCGTAGAGCAGGTATTCGAGGTGGTTTGTGCCGCCCTTGATCGACGCAAGTCTGAGCAGACTGCGGCTGCATCCTGATTAATTAACGGTCGGACGGTTTAAGTAAAACAGGTTCTCCGTAAGGAGAGGTGATAAGTTTTTTCGCTAACCAGACGGCAAGAATCGAAGTGACAAGTGCTTTAAGCCAGAGATCCGTATAAGGAAAAATCGGCCAGCCATAATTTTCCGTTCCGAGAATAATCGCGAAAACAACAAG
>JBDSIH010000011.1:0-10592 GCA_039918055.1 Chthoniobacterales bacterium | reverse complement strand
TGCGGCGGGCAAGGTGACGTCCACTCCCTGCACCGAAATGGTGTGGTGGAATAATGTCAAAGCTGAAGAAGGCGATAAAGTCAGCTTAAGCCGGTAGAAATTCTCTCTAAAAAAAGGGCGGCATTTTGAAATGCCGCCCTTAATAGAGAGTGTAATTATACGCCCAGGAACTTATCGCGTCCACGGACAAGCGCTTCCAGCTTGCGATCTGCGATGGAGCGTTTCAGCATCCAGAAACCACAGTCAGGATGGACCCAGCCAATACGACCGGTTCCGACTTTGCTGACAGCGGTTTGAATTCTTGAGGCGACGTGATCAGGGCTTTCCACGTGGTTGACCTTGATGTCGATAACGCCGATGCCCAGCGTGATTTTTTTATCAATTTCCTTCAGCGCATCCAGATCTGCTTCCGGGCGATGAGTCAGTTAGAGAACAAGGTGGTCGGTGTGCAAGCCATTAAGAAATTCAACAAGCTTTTCCCAATTGCCTTTTTGAGTGGTCTGGCCCCTGTGGGTGACGCGCCGGAGAAGTTGCCCGGTAAGTTTTTGGCGTTATCGGAGTGCGAATGGTGAAAAAAAGACACGTTTCCCCGGCTGCTCGTTTAAAGACCGGTCGGAGGAGCAGCGACGGATTTACGCACAATCAATTGAGGATGAAAAACGATATGCTGAGGAGTGGGCGTCTGGCAACCCGTCGTCGGTAAAAGCGCGATGGCGTGATCGATCAGCTCCGCAGCCTGGGAGTCGAGAGTGGTTAATCCCGGCTGAATATAGGCGGTGAAGGTGGAATTATTGTTGCCGATGATGGAGACGTCTTCGGGAATCTGCAGTCCGCTTGCTTTTAAGGTATCCATGGCGCCAAGGGCGACATTGTCATTGACGGCGAGAATGGCAGGGATGCGTTTTCCGGGCATGGAAATATAGGTCTTTGCCATATCCGCACCCGTAGCGAAATCATTGATGTCGCTTAACGAACTTTGCAGAAAATGGATATCACGTTCAAAGGACCAGCCCAGAGCTTCGCATCCCTTACGCAGACCTTGCAAACGCTGAGAATTATAAGCGCCTTTGTCCTGAAAGCCCATGGCCACAATGCTGCGATGGCCTAACTGATGAAAATGCTCGAGGGCAAGGCACATACCACCGGCGCGGTCGGTCGTGACGACATGGTGCTCCGTCGCGTGGGTGGGATCGATCATGACGATCGGAATTTCCTTCGCGCTGAGGCTCCGCATGCCGGAGGCCGTGGCTTCGAGCTGGGATGCGATAACAAATACGCCGGCGCAACGCATGGAGGAAAAAGATTCCAGCGCGATATTTTCCTCATTTTCCGAGCCATCCGTCATTTGCATGATAGGGTGGAATCCCCGTTCCTTAATGGCGAGATGGAGGCGGGAAATTTTTGTGACGAGGGCATATTCCACGACAGGAGGAAGGCAGATGCCGACCAGGTTGGTTTTGCCCGCCCGCAGTCCGCGGCCAAGAATGTTTGGAGAAAATCCATGCTGAAGGGCGGCTTCTTTGATCCGCGACATGGTCTTGGGATTCACCGTGGCATTGCCATTGAGCGCGCGGGAAATCGTGCAGCGGGATAAGCCCAGAAGATCGGCAAGTTGCGTGGTGGAGTGGACGTGGGACTTCATTAGTGTTTAATTTCTACCCGCACGTGGAAATGCAATTGATTCATGTAGCAATATAATACTGCGATTGCACTCTTTAATATTTCAACCGATGTACAACGGCTATTTTCTTTCCGTTGCGCGCCATGCCAGAGGGGTTTTTCCAGTCCGGGCGCGGAAGACGCGATAGAAGTGGGACTCTTCCTCAAATCCGCATTCAAAGGCGATGGAGCCCACGGCGCGTTGCGTATGATGCAGTAATCGGCAGGCGTGTTCCACGCGGAGCTTTGCGCGGTATTGCACCCATGTGCAGCCGGTGGCCTGTTTGATAAGCTGGGTAAAGCGCCGTCGTCCGAGTCCACAGCGCTGTGCCGCGTTCTCGATCGTATCCTGGGTATAAAATTCCGTTTGAAGCTGGCGGGTGAATCCTTTTACGCGATCAATGGAATGATTGGTGTCTATCTGGGTAGGATTCATCGGTTTCTCGCGAAGCAGGCGGCTGAGCAGCAGAGAGACGATGCCTGTTTCCAGATAGTAAAGCTCTTCAGGCTTATGGCTTTGCTCCAGCAGAATGCGCCGCAACCCATCTGTCGTTTCCTCCACGAGCGAGGGAAGGCTGAAGAAGGTGGGACGCATGGCATGAAATGCCTCCAGCTTCGCGCAGGGAAAGGGGTAGAAAATGCAGAGAACGTAGACCCGCAACGCGCTTCCCGGCGTATCGATGAGGCGGTGTTCCAGGCCGGGAGGGATAATCACGAGAGTGGGGGCTTTTAGAAACCCCCGGCTTTTACGCGTCTGGAGCTGACCGCTTCCAGTGCGGACGAGGAGAAGTTTCCAAAAACGGTGTTGTGTCCATGTCATGCGAAAATCATCCGCGTGGTCGCTTTCCAAAACGCAGATTCCGGATTCTCCAAAAGTGGGCTCAAGCGGTTTACTGGTGGGAGGGGGCATGGGTTTACAGGATGAGATTGCCCATTCTGCAAGTATATCTACCCGATTTGCAATAACTCTTCTGGGTTAGCTGTTATACGAAAGGTTCAATTTTTTATGACTACCCCTTCCACAAAATCTGCTGCTTCCAAAAGGCCTGAAATTCTTACCACGACCGTGGGGTCCTATTCGCCGATTGACTGGCTTGCCGCGCTCCCCAGTGAACAGGCAGTTCTCGATGCCACAGCGGTCGTCATCCATACCCAGCGCAGGCTCGGGATTGATCTTCCGACGGACGGCGAGCTTTACCGCTTCGACGTTAATCATCCTGATACCAATGGGATGATTGAATACTTCATCAGCAAGATGGGCGGGATCACCACCTCGGTGGGCATGACGCATGCCGCGCAATTCCGCGCCAAGCAGGAGATGGGCTTCCGCCGTAAACCGGCCGGTGTGGTTCTTGGCCCGATCACCGAAGGCACGCTGGATCTTTTCGAGGACTGCAGTCGCTCGGCATCCATGGCAAATGGCGATTTTAAATTTACGCTGACGAGTCCCTACATGCTTTCGCGCACGCTGCTGGATTGCCACTATAACGATTTCGAAGCGCTCACGCTCGCCATTGCGGATGTGATGGCGGCGCAGGTGGGTGAGCTGCCCTGTGCGTGCGTGCAGGTCGATGAAGCAAATATTCCGGGAAGTCCGGAAGGTGCGCCGATTGCCCAAAAAGCAATTAACCGTATTCTCGATAAAGTGAAGGGTGAGAAGGCCGTGCATTTTTGTTTTGGAAATTACGGCGGACAGACCATCCAGAAGGGAAACTGGGAGAAGCTCGTGGAATTCCTGAATGGACTGCATACCGATCACCTCGTTCTGGAACTGGCCCATCGCCCGGAAGCGGATCTCGACGCGTTGGCACAGATCGACAAAAAAATCACGCTCGGCATTGGAGTCATCGATATCAAGGTGAACCACGTGGAAAGCGCCGATCAAGTCGCGTCAAGAATCGAGACCGCCGTCAAGCGGGTGGGTGCTGGACGTATTGGCTGGGTCCATCCCGATTGCGGATTCTGGATGCTGAAGCGTTCGATTGCGGATCGTAAGCTCGAAGCGCTTGTCAGCGGACGCGACAAGTTCCTCGGACTGTAACCCTACTTTTTCTTTCCCGGGCTGGCGGCATGCATCCCACCCGGGGGCGGAGGGCGAGCCCACAACCTTTGGCTTCAGAAGCCAAAGGTTTTACGGTCGACATCAGTGGTGTTGCGTCCATGGATCCACTCGAAGAGCGGAGTGGCCATGAGCGTTTTCACGATTCGGAAAATTGCTAAAAACGCACTTAGCGCCTTTGCTTTAATTTATTTGGTGACGCCGATCGCGATAGGTTTCATAGGATTGTAGCCGAGCGACGACTCTAACGCTTTCTGCCCTTGAGCCATGCTAGCGGAGCGATACCAAAATGTTTTTTGAAGGAGCGGTTGAATTGCGGACTGTCTGTGAAGCCGGAATCGAGAGCGGCAGAAGTCACCGAAGAGCCCCGCTTAAGCAGATCGCAGGCATGTTTGAGACGAGCTTCCTCAATAAATTTTCGCGGGGTAATTTTTTCCACGCGTCGAAATTCACGATGGAAGTGGAAAGGGCTGAACCCGGCTACGCGAGCCAAATCTGAAAGAGAGAGTCGATCACTCAGGTTATGCGCGATGTAGCGTTTAATGTGCGGGATGATGGGGTGGATCTCCACCCGTTGCTCAGAGACGCCGTTAGACGCAATATTTTCAAGAATTTCCTGAAGGAGAAAAAGTAAAAATCTGCCGACTTTACCAGCGTGGGCAGGGCTGGGTAAAGTCGAGGATGAGAGCATGGAGCATGCACGGTTGAGGTCCTGTTCAATAGCGGGATCAGCAAATGAAATACGGCGGGAAGCCAGCCTGGAACCAGGCTTGTGCTGAACAATATCGATGCCCACATGCTCCGGAGTCAGAAAGCAAAACCAGATATCCGTGCAGGCCGCATGGTGCCGGGAATAGGTGGAGTCATGCTGCATTCCAGGCGGAATAATCAAACACTCTCCGGGGGAGAGGGGGCGTGCCGCGCCTTCGATGCCGTAGTTGTGTTCGCCCGCCACACAAAGCAGAACTTCCGTATAACTGTGCGAATGCGCGTTTTTTGCCATCCAACTACGATAACCACGAGGGGACGTCCTGCACGAACGAGCGCCCCACCGCAAACCGGCGGAGACCGCTGGCCATATCGGAGTATTTGTATCGACTAACCGCTTTGTTTTCAACTTCACGATTCGTTTTCGTCTTTGTGGATGGATATGAGAAGTTCGCGCATTCCAACAAAGCGGGCCTCTCCGCTGGAAAGGATCGCCGGAACCAGCTTTTCGTGAACCGCGTAGCCGGTGCCTCCGGGAAGTGGAGTAAGATCGGGGCTGGTAGTGCCGGAGTATTCAAGTCCATGGTAGTGGGACAGGATGAGCATAGGGTGCCGACGCTCGATATAGACCTGCAGTTCCTGAAGGCCGAGATCGACCATACTATCGATTTTTTCAGGATCATTCGGAACCTGGAAGGCGTAATCACCTGCCATGGGAATCTCAAGAATCCCCTGGGAGAGTCGCTGCGGGCGGGTAGGAACAGCGTCGCGAAAATTGATCGGCTCATCCCACCGCCCGGCATTCCGCAGCCAGGATGTCATGCAGGGAATCCGTGCAGAAACCCACTCGTATCCAAGAATAGCCAGCGCCCGGTATAAATTCATGCAATACGCGCCCCAGCCCGGGCGAAAGCCTGGCGAATCCTCCCCGAATACTTTTTTCCAGATGCGTTGGCCTGCGACCAGCATTTCAACCTGAGCTTCGAGTGTATGCTGGGCTTCGATGCTTTCCCGCTCCTCGTCAAGCTGCTTTCGGGCCATGGGATCTACATATAGCATATCCTGTTCGGGGATGCCGCATTCGAACGCATGGTGGCGGTAGCCGTGCTGGTAGAATTCGTGTCCCTCCTGCATGGCACCCCGCATGAGATCAACTAATTCCTTGTCCTGGTCGAGCGTGCCTGCACCTCTGTCGTCGGGAATCACAAAGAAGACGCCTGGGATGCCATGGCGGTTTACGAAATCGAGGTGACGCCGAAATTGCACCGCTTTTCCGAACGCAATATCATCATTTGTCCAGACAACCGGTAAAGGCTTCGTAGTTTCTGTAAGAGAATTTTTGTTCATACTGGCATCGCTTCAAATATTGCGGGCGACCTTCTCAATAGCTGAACAGTTATGGTCGACGAATTCGTCCGTCATTTGCTGGGTGATCGGAAAAACCACGAGTCGCTCCATCCACGAAAGCGTGTGCGGACACATGTCCTTAGAGTAATCGATACTTTTCGACCCTGCAAATCCGTTCCATGGAAATCCATTCCGGTGCGGTGAGCGATGCTCCATGATATAATCCCAATGGTAGAATATGTGCCTGTCGGGAACATCCTTGGAAAAGCGTGTTCCGCAGGCCACGCCTTCTGCGTTAAGAATGGCGCAGATATCCTGAGCTCGCTGCGCGTTCTCCATAAAAAATGCGAGCGAGATTCCGCAGTCACCGTCTTCGTCGTGCCGAGTCTCCATCACAGCACCGGGTAGGGAGGCGAAAGCGTCCCAGAGCCTGCGTTTGATGGCGCGGCACCGCGCAAGAATCCTGTCGCGTTTCTTAAGCTGCTCCAGCGCGATGGCGGCATGCACTTCTGACTGTCGGTAGTTTTCGCCGAGAAATGCAGTGGCTTTTATATGGGCGAATTCCGGGTTCGTCTCCATCCAGAAGGTAAAGGCCGAGTCGTGGTAAATTGCCGCGCGCTCGAAAATACGGCGGTCATTGGTGATCAGGGCGCCGCCTTCTCCTGCAGTCATGATTTTAAAATGTTGAAAACTAAAAGCTCCAGCCTGTCCCCAGCGGCCAAGGGGTTTTCCGCAATACGTTCCGCCATTCGCCTGGGCACAATCTTCCAAAACGGGAAGCCCATGCCTGCGTGCCACCTCAAGGATTGCGGACATATCGCAGGGCATGCCGCGCATGTGGACTGGTAGGATTGCAGAGGTTCGCGGAGAAATCTTCGTCGCTAAATCTAATGCATCCATGGTCAGGGATGCGTCGACTTCAACGAGCACGGGAACAGCGCCCAGCGCCAGAACCGCAGCAGCCGTCGCTATGTAAGTGTAGGCAGGGACCAAAACCTCATCGCCCTGGCTCACACCCAATCCGACCAGCCCACAAATCAGGGCGGACGTCCCACTGTTCACTGCCACGACATTCGTGGCACCGGTTTTTTCCGCAAATAGCTTTTCGAATTTGGCAACGACCGACTCCGCCTGATTGTCCGTGTATCGGAATAAAATTTGAGATCTCAGGACTTTCGTTACGGCTTCGATTTCCTCTTCCCCGATCTCCGACGGTCCGTGCAATTTATTGGGGGGAGGCTGAGCTGTAACCTCTGCTTGTCCGCCGTGAATAGCCAGGGTTGCAGTTTCCATGAAAAAACTATCGCAGTTCCAGAAAAGCTTAGCTTTTCAATTCTTGCTAAGACTTTGCACTTCTTGCTCGGGATTGAGGAGCGAAATTTTTGATAGGGCTGAAACATCAAGGCTGGCATGCACCCAGGGCGGGGGTCGAGCCCACAACCTTTGGCTTCAGATGCCAACGGTTTTACGGTCGATAACAGCGGTCTTGCGTCCATAGATCCACTCGAAGAGCGGAGTCGCCATGAGCGTTGTCACGATAGCCATGATGACGAGGATCGTGAAAAGCGCGGGCGTAATGATGCCGCGCTCAAGGCCGATATTCAGGATAATGAGTTCCATCAGACCGCGAGAATTCATCAGCGCGCCGATCGCGAGGGATTCGCGCTGAGTTTCCCCATTGAGGCGTGCAGCAAGATAGCAGGCGCCGCCTTTTCCAAGAATGGCGAGGAATAGAAGAAGAGCGCCTATTCCCAAAAGGTTCATATTAAAAAGCAAAAGGAGATTCGTGCTTAAGCCGGAGTAAACGAAAAACAAGGGAAGCATGAAGCACGTGGTAATAGGCTCCAGGAGACGCTTAAGCTCATCGGCATATTTGCCGCGCGGAATAGCCATGCCAATAAGGAACGCGCCGAAGACGGCGTAGATGTGAATGAAATCCGTAAACCAGGCGCAAAGCATCAGCACGCACAACGTGAAACTGAGAAGTGCGGAAGAAAGCTCTCCGCGCTTTTCCACCATCCTGCCGGGAATTTTTAAAAGGGGACGGGCGACGATGAAGACAAACAACACATAGGCTAGACCCCCGCCGATAGCGAGAAACGCGATTGAGGCTTTTCCGGCGAAGCTTGCGAGAACAACGGCGAGTACGCACCACGCGGCAGCGTCATCTATGGAGCCGGCGGCAAGGGCAAGAGTTCCCAGTGAGGTACCCGTCAAGCCGCGCTCATAAATAATACGCGCCAACATGGGGAATGCAGTAATGGACATGGCCGCACCAAGGAAAAGCATCGCCTCAAGTTTGGTGGCCTGCTCGGAGAACAGGGTGCCGCTACCTATCAGGAAGTAGGCTGCCACGGCGCCGAATAAAAACGGCACACAGATTCCCGAGATGGAAACCGAGGCGGCGCTGCGGATGCGTGAAGTAATGAGGCTGAAATTAAATTCCGTGCCGATCAAAAACATGTAGAGGACAAGCCCGACCTGACAGAAAGAAAATAGAATCGGTTTCGATGCCTCGGGAAACATCAGGGATTGGGCATGCGGCGCGAGAGCGCCAAAAATGGAAGGCCCCATGACTACCCCCGCAATCATTTCTCCCACGACCTGCGGTTGCCCGAGCTTTCCCGCAATCCAGCCGACGATGCGGCAGACGGTAAGGATAAAAGCGAGCTGTAGGAAAAATTGAATGGATAGCTGGAAAGGCGTCATGGTGATCTTCTGGAAATGACTAAATTAGCAGATGACTCCCAATTATTAGCGGCAGCAATCTGCCATACGATGGTTTCATGTAGGCGTCAGGAGTTCATGCACGATGCCGCGGCATTTGTCCACTCTGGGACGTACGAGAGCGGAAGGTTGCGGGTGGTGCCAGGGTCTCTACATGCCAGCCTGCATGCTCACTGTGAGCCTGGTTTACGGCGGCCAATTCGCGCTTCCGGCTGGGGTCCGACCAGAGCCCACAGGAGGGAAGGTGAATGCCTGTGTCGTTTTTACTTCCATCCTCGTGCCGAACAAGTGAACGGTATCAAGATGCAACGCGGCAAGATTGTTCTTTTGCAGGTTTTGGTAGCCTTTGTTCTTCAATGAAGGGAGGCGCGTTCACAGAGTTTCGCACGACGGTGCGTGAACTGGTGGACTTTGTTCACCGTAGCGGCGACCTGGCTGGGGAAAGCGGATTTCGTTCCTCTAATCGCGCTGTCGAAGGAACGCAGGGCCATCGGCGCATCCAACAAGCGAGAGGAGAGGGGTACCAGGCTGAAGTTCCAGTCGAACGAATTTACGAGAGGCAGGGTATTAAGCTTTTTGTAACAGGCCGTGTGGACGGCATTATCGATTCGCGCATGCCTCCTGTGGTCGAGGAAATCAAGACGGTGGACGGCAAATGGTCAGGTAACCCCGATGCGGTTCATCTGGCTCAATTGAGGGCGTATGCGGCAATCCTGGCCGAGGCTCATCAGTGGGAGGCCGTCGAGCACCATCTGACCTACCTCGATCTTGAGACAAACTTGGAGACCGTGGTCCGGGATACGGAAAGCCGGGAATCTCTGGAAGGCTTTTTGGATGAAACCGTGCATGAGTGGTTCTCCTGGCTCGTGCCCCGCGTCGAGTGGCTTAAAAAGCGAAATGCCTCCCTGGAGGGACTGCCCTTTCCTTTTGAAAATTTTCGTGGAGGACAGCGCGATCTGGCCCGCTCGGTTTATCGCAGTATTCGTGACGGGAAGCATCTCTTCGTTGAGGCCCCAACCGGTTTGGGGAAGACGCTGGCCACGCTTTATCCAGCGGTGAAATCCCTTCCCCTTCTCGCGGATGGTCAGGTGTTTTATCTCACCGCAAAGACACCGGGCCGGTTTGCGGCTGAGGATGCTTTAAAAAAACTCCGGGGTGCCGGGGCGCAGATTCGCAGTATCATGCTGACCGCTAAAAAAAAGATCTGCTTTAGCGAGACTCCCTCCGGCTGTGACGTTCGAACCTGTCCTTATGCGGTGGGATATTATGACCGCATCAAGCCTGCCGTCCGGGAACTTCTGGAGAAGGAACACCTCGACAAAGTGGCTATTCAGCAAACGGCCCGGCTTCATCAGGTTTGTCCCTTTGAGTTGTCTCTGGACGCATCAGTCTGGACCGATGTGGCCGTGGGAGATTTCAACTACGTCTTCGACCCCACGGCACGTTTGCAGCGCCATTTTGCGGAAGGACCGGTGCGGCATGTGGTGCTGGTGGACGAGGCTCACAATCTGGTGGATCGCAGCCGAGAGATGTACTCGGCATCCCTTTCGCTTGCCGAGCTTGCAATTGGTCCAGGTGCGGGAAGAGCCAAGGGCGGAGCAAAGGCAAAGAGGGCCTTGGCAATCGTAGCAAATGCTCTGGAAACACTCCTCCAGAATTCTGCCCCTGACGCCTCCGTAATTCCTCCCAAGAACTACCATGACGGAGCGATGGCATTGGATGATCCGCCAGAGGATTTTCTCGTCAGTGTTCGGCAAGCTGCCCGCGGGTTGGAGGAATTTCTCGTTATGCAGCGTCCCGGAGCGGATGTCTCGGCCTGGTTGGAACCATGGTTTTCCATCTGCGCATTCCTGCGGGTGGCGGACGGATTTGATAAAACCTACCGCTGTATCCTCGCACCATCAGAAGGCAGAATAACATTATTTTGTGCCGATCCCTCACGGAAGCTTCAGGAGACATTGAGAGGACTGCGAGCCACGGTGTTCTTTTCCGCGACACTTTCTCCAATGGGCTATTTTCAGGATCTACTTGGGGGGAATAGCAACGACCTCGCATATTCATTCGACTCTCCCTTCAGAGGTGACCAGATGCG
>JBDSIH010000010.1:0-13950 GCA_039918055.1 Chthoniobacterales bacterium | reverse complement strand
CGCTTCAAAGGAAATATCCTGCGCCGCCTCGGTGTTTCCGGCAATCATTCCGGTATCCTGTAAGGGGAAAAATCCTTTCGCAGAGTGGATGTAAAGCTGCACCGTAAACCCAATCACCGCGAGTGTTAGCAGAAGCATCAGGAAGGAGTGCTTCAGGACCCATTTCAGGGTGAAATCATAGAAATGAAGTACGGAATTTAGAATATGCTCCGTGAATCTGTAGAAGCCACCTGCACGAACTTCGGGACTATCCGCCTGAAGAAAGCGGGAACTCATCATGGGTGTGAGTGTCAGTGAAACAATCGCGGATACGATGATCGCAACACTGAGGGTGACAGAAAACTCATGAAACAATCTTCCCACAAGACCGCCCATGAAAAGCAAAGGAATAAAAACCGCAATCAGCGAAATACTGATGGAAATGACTGTGAAGCCGACCTGCTTCGCACCTTTCAACGCGGCCTCGAAGGGAGAACATCCTTCTTCCAGATAGCGCACAATATTTTCAATAACGACAATCGCATCATCCACCACGAAGCCGACGGAAATCGTCAGTGCCATCAGAGAAATATTATCCAGGCTGAAGTGCAGCAGATACATGACGCCGAATGTTGCCGCCAACGAAAGCGGTACGGTAATCGACGCAATGAGCGTGGGCCAGAAACGCCGGAGAAAAATAAAACACACCATGACGACGAGGCAAGTGCTGATCAGGAGGCTGAACTGCACTTCCTTCACCGAGGCGCGAATAGTATTTGTGCGATCGGAAAGTACCGAAAGATGCACGGAGGGAGGGAGCCAGCGCTCCAGTTGCGGAAGCGATGCGTGAATCTGATCCGCAGTTTCAATAATATTGGCATCGCTTTGCTTGCGCACAATGAGGAGCACCGCGCGCTTGTCATTATACCATCCCGCCATGCGGACGTTTTCATTGGCATCGACAACCGTAGCGACAGCATTGAGAGGAATTGACGTGCCATTTTTCTGAGCAACGATGATGTCCTTGTATTCCTTCGCCTCGAGCAGCTGGTCATTGCTGTTGATTGCATAGCCGAGACCGTTGCCATCGATTCCACCTTTGGGCAGGTTGGAATTCGAATTCACCAGTGCCGTGCGGATGTCATCCATCGTCAACTCCATGGATGCCAGCGCGGGAGGATTGACGCGTACCCGGACAGCGGATTTTGCGCCGCCGCCGATGTCCACCTGACTCACACCTGGAATCTGAGAGATTTTGGGCGCGAGGATTTGGTAGCAGAAATTATAAAGCTCCGAGAGGCGGTAGGAATCCGAGGTCAGGGCAAGAACCATGATGGGCGAATCGTTTGGATTTGCCTTTCGGTAACTCGGAGGCTGCGGGAGGGCGGGCGGCAACTCGCTCGCTGCGGCATTAATGGCGGCCTGCACGTCGCGCGTCGCGCCATCGATGTTTCGGTTGAGATCGAACTGAAGAAGAATTCCCACTCCGCCAAGCGTGCTGGTGGAGGTGATTTCGGTAACGCCGGCAATCGTGGCGAAGCGGCGCTCCAGCGGCGCGGCAAGAGATGTGGCCACGGTTTCCGGATCCGCGCCCGGAAGCGCAGCGCTCACATAGATCGTTGGAAACTCCACATTGGGAAGCGGGGCAACGGGAAGAAAATTATAGGCGACGACTCCCAGAATCAATATTCCCGCAGCCAATAGCGAAGTTGCTATCGGGCGACGAATGAATGGCTCGGAAATATTCATCGGGATAGGTCGCCGTTCATATTACGGACTCGAAGGTTTCGAAAGTTCTGCAGGTGCCGGCTCTGTTTTGTTTCTGCGTTTGGCAAACCATTGGCCCAACTGGTCGAGATACAGATAAATGACGGGAGTGGTGTAGAGGGTAAGAAGCTGCGAGAGCAATAGTCCGCCGACGATGGTTATTCCCAGCGGCTTGCGCAGTTCTGAGCCTGTGCCGGATTGAAGAGCCAGCGGCAGCGCACCCAGCAGCGCCGCCATGGTGGTCATCATGATGGGACGAAAACGAAGAAGACACGCTTCGTAGATGGCTTTCTCCGGCGTAGCGCCACGCTCACGCTGTGCTTCGAGCGCAAAGTCGATCATCATGATCGCGTTCTTTTTTACAATACCGATCAGAAGAATGACCCCGATCAGCGCAATCAGCGAAAAATCCATCTGGAAAAGCAACAGCGCCAGCAATGCACCCACACCGGCGGAGGGCAGGGTGGAGAGAATGGTAATGGGGTGAATGTAACTTTCGTAAAGCACGCCCAGCACGATGTAGATTACGACTAGTGCGGCAAGAATCAGATAGGGTTCCGAGCGCAGGGATGCCTGAAACTCCGCAGCCGCGCCGGTAAATGTCGTCGCGATGGTTGGAGGGAGCCCAATTTCCTTTTGCGCATTTTGAATGGCTTCAATCGCGTGTCCGAGAGAGTAGCCGTGATGAAGATTGAAGGAGAGCGTAATGGCGGGGAATTGATTTTGGTGTGAAATTGCTAAAGGCGCATTTATCGTATGCATCTTTGCAAAACTCGATAACGGCACCGGCTGGCCTGAAGTGGATTTTACATAAATCTGATCGAGCGCTTCCGGAGAATTGCGAAACTTTGCATCCACTTCCAGGATGACGCGAAATTGATTAAGCTGCGTGAAAATCGTGGAAATCTGCCGCTGGCCAAAGCAATCATAGAGCACATTATCAATGGCGCTTGTCTGCACATTCAGGCGGGATGCTTTCTGACGATCAACATCCACAATGACCTGCAGACCCTGCGATTGCTGGTCGGTGGCGACATCGGCGAGTTCGGGAAGTTCGCGCAATTTTGTCAGTAATTTGGGAACATATTCTGTAAGCTCCGCCGAGTCCGCATCCTGGAGAATATATTGATACTGTGTGCGGCTGATATGCGTATCGATCTGCAAATCCTGAACCGCCTGCATGAAAAGCGAAATGCCCGGCACATCGCGTGTCTGCTTGCGAAGTCTTGCGATGATTTCCTCCGCGTCGGCTTTACGGTCTTTGCGGGGCTTGAGGACAATATAGATGCGGCCGGAATTTACCGTGGGATTTACCGTGCCGGCTCCGACATACGCGGCGACATTTTCCACATCGGGATCTTTCCGAAGAATTTCGGTGATGTCTTTTTGCTTATCCACCATCGACTGAAAGGAAATATTCTGCGCGGCATCCGTGACGCCGATGATGAGTCCCGTATCCTGCTGGGGAAGTAATCCCTTGGGAACGATCATGTATAGCAGCACTGTAGCCACCAGCGTTGCTATGGCGGTAAGCAGCGTGGTAAAGCGATGCCGGAGCACCCACGACACGCCCGCCTCATAAAAGTGCAGGAACCAATCGAAAACCTTTTCGCTCCATTTATAAAATTCGCCTTCTTCGTTGGCATGCATCGGCTTGAGAAGGCCGGCACACATCATAGGTGTCAGCGTGAGGGAGATAATGGCCGAGACAATAACGGCGGCGCTCAGCGTAATGGCGAATTCATGAAAGAGTCGGCCGACAATTCCACTCATGAATAGCAGAGGAATGAAAACGGCAATGAGAGAGATCGTCAGCGAAATAATGGTAAAGCCGATTTGCCGCGAACCCTTCAGCGCGGCCTCAAGCGGAGAATCCCCTTGCTCAAGATAGCGGAAGATATTTTCAATCATCACGATGGCATCATCCACCACAAATCCCGTGGCGATGGTAAGCGCCATGAGCGTCAGGTTATTCAGGCTGAAACCGGCGAGATACATGATGCCGAACGTCCCGATCAGGGAGAGGGGTAATGCCACGCTGGGAATAATCGTCGCCCAGAATTTTCGCAGAAAAAGAAAGATCACCAGGATTACGAGGCCAATGGTAAGGATGAGGGTGAATTCCACATCCTCCACGGACGCACGAATCGTCTGCGTACGATCCACGAGGATATTTACTTTTACCGACGGCGGGAGGGATGCGGTGAGCTGCGGGAGAAGTTTTTTGATGCGGTCGACGGTCTGAATGATATTTGCTCCCGGCTGGCGCTGAATATCCACCAGCACGGCAGGCTTATCACCGACCCATGCGGCCAGCTGTTCATTTTCCACGCTGTCCACAATCTGGGCGACATCCTGCAGACGCACAGGAGTTCCATTTTTGTTTGTAATGATGATGGGGCGGTAATCCTTCGCGACAAAAATCTGGTCGTTGGAGCCGATGATGTAGCTCTGGTGAGAGCCATCAAAACTTCCCTTGGGGGCGTTCACATTCGCCTGCGCAATCGCGGTGCGGATGTCTTCAGATCCAAGGCCAAGGGAGGCCAGTGCCATGGGGTTAAACTGAATCCTGACCGCGGGCTTCTGATTTCCCTGAATACTGACGAGACCCACGCCGGTAACCTGGCTAAGCTTTTGCGCAAGCAGCGTATCCGCCAGGTCATTAACGCGATCCATCGGAAGCGTATCCGAGGTAAGCGCAAGCGTCAGAATGGGCGTATCCGCGGGATTTACTTTATTATAGGTGGGAGGATTCGGAAGATCCGGTGGCAGAAAACCGCCGGCCACATTAATCGCGGCCTGCACATCCTGTGCGGCCACATCGATATCCCGCCCGAGTGTAAACTGCAGGGTAATGGCGCTGACGCCAAAGGAACTGGTGGAACTTAGGGATGTCAGTCCGCTGATTTGCCCGAGCTGGCGCTCAAGCGGACTGGTAACGGAAGACGCCATTACCTCCGCACTTGCGCCGGGGTAACGCGTCACGACCTGAATCGTGGGAAAATCAATCGTCGGCAGCGAGGCGATGGGCAGAAGAATAAAGCCGAGAGCACCTAACAGCACCACACCCACCATCAATAGAGAGGTCGCGACGGGACGCCGGATAAATGGCTCGGAAATATTCACAAAGCAGCGGCTTAACTTTTCGTCTTACCTGGATTTTCGGAGCTGGCGGGATCCTTTTCAGACACCGCTTGTTCGGCAGGAGCATTCGAACCGAGTTTGTGATTGATGACAGCGCCGGGTTGGGGGATTTCTTCGATTTTGGATCCCTGCTGCAATTTGTATTGACCGTCCACGACGACACGATCATTGGCGCTTAAACCAGATTCAATCAAAGCCATGTTATTTTCAATCGGGCCGACTTTTACTTTTCGTAATTCCGCCGTATTATTCTGAGTGATGATATAAGTAAACGCTCCGTCCGGTCCGCGCTGTACGGATGCAGCGGGGATCACGAGGCTGTCTTTACGAATGGTAACAAGGAGGCGCGCATTCACAAATTGCCCGGGCCACAGGCGCAGATCATCATTGGGAAACACGGCTTTAATTTTTATGGTTCCGGTTGTTTGATCGATCTGATTGTCGATCACCGCCACCGCGCCTTCCCCCATCGCATCTGTGCTGTCACGGTTGTAGGCGTAGACTTTCAGTGCTGCATTGCCGCTGTGCTTTTGGATTTCCGCCAGGTCCTGTTCCGGCAAGGTGAATATAACCGAAATAGGTTTGAGCTGAGTAATGCTTACAAGCCCCGTGGTATCGGTGGAGCGAATGAGATTTCCCTGATCCACCTGCCGGATGCCTACGTGGCCGCTGATGGGTGCGGTGATCTGCGTATAGCTCAGTTGTGTTTGTGCATTACTAACGGCGGCGATATCGCCTCTCACCGTTGCGGCGAGCTGATCGACGAGATATTTCTGCGTATCGTAGGTCTGCTGATCGATGACACGTTTGTTTATCAATTCCGCATTGCGGGAGAGACTTACCTTTGCGTTGTTAAGCTGGGCTTCATCCTGCGCCTGTTTGGCCATTGCCTGATCAAGCTGTGCCTGGATGGGGCGGGGATCAATGACGGCGAGCAAATCGCCCTTGTTCACATCCTGCCCTTCGGTGAAGGAAACTTTCTGCAACTCCCCGTCAATACGGGCGCGAACGGTTACCGAGTTAAAAGCCTGCACGGTTCCGATGCCGTCCAGAAAGATCGGGAAATCCTTTTTTTCCACATTGGCAAGAACGACGGCCACGGGTTGATTGGCATGGGAGCCATTTTTATCGGATTTTCCGTGCTCTGAAGTGCGCGTTATACCGAAAAGAGCAATGCCCAGCGCGGCAACTCCGGCAATAATTAATATGCGAAAAAATTTCATAGCTTCGATGCACTACCCAAACGGGAGGCGGGTATAAAACCCCACTCACCGGCAAAAGTTGTTTTATAATGGGCTATTACAAGGCCTTGCTCCCGTACGCTTTAAACATACAGCAAATTATCGCCCGAACAAATAACATTACTGAAAGCGCGGATTGGAGAAAATTTTCTACAAACCGCTTATATTAAGATGCTTAAGCAGAAATGCGCGGGCTTTTGCATCAGGGTCATAATCATGCCCGGCGGAATGAATGCGGGCATGGAATCGGTCACTTATCCCCAAACTGCGATAAGAAGCCGCCATGTCCTCGCTCACGGTTGGGAAGTGTTCCGGTGAAAAAACATGGTCGTTTTCGCCCACTTCTACCCAGAGCGGGCGGGGGCAGATCATGCGACCGACTTCTGCATCGAGAAAATAATTGGCAACGCCTCTCCAGGCCCAATCCTCCTGGCTGTGTTTATAGCGGTCATTTACCCAGCACGATGAAGCCGCCACGCGGATGCGGGGTTCGATCGCAGTAAAGTAAAGCGTGTAAAATCCGCCATAGGAAAGACCAGTCATTCCGATTTTTTGCGCATCGATTTCTTCGTGTGTGCAAAGCCAGTCGAGCGCACACGTGAGCATGAGCATATCCATTCCGGCGCGGGATCCGCCCAGATGCTGGAACTGGCGATCCAGCGCATTTTTGTCGAGGTTCGGTTCCTGCGCATTGTGCCACACGAATAACTGCGGTGCGTAAATTGCCACCGGGTGGGAGCGCAGACCGCTGACCATCGCCATGTGATTTCCCGTTTCATCCTTGTGAATTCCGGATGCAATTTCCGGTGTGCCCCAACCGCCATGCTGGGCGATGACTAGCGGGTAATTTCCTTTTTCGCGCGGCAGAAATAAAAGACCGTAACTTTCGACAGGGCCGTAAGCGGCAACATGCACGCGATATATTCTTCCCAGTTCATCCTCGGCGACCAGGTCCGCGCGGCCAGTAGGAATGCCCTCTCTCGGTTCCGTAAGTGGCCAGCCGATTTTTTCAATCAACGTGGCACGGTACGGCGCGAGGCTTGCCTCATAAGCTTCGGGAGATGAGGTATCCGGCTGAAAAAATTCCCTGCGGGATCTGGTGGCTTCTTCGCGGCGCGTATCCAGCAGAGCAAAAACGCTATCCATCAACTTTTTTCGTTCCGCAATGGCGGCATCGGGTGATTCCTCGTACGGCATTAGGTTTAAATTATTCGTTTTTTGGCTAGGGAATATCTATTTTAAAGGGCGCGGCGGGTAGGCCGTCTCCATTGACCAGATTGACAGTCGGGTTAGGTACCCAGGCGTAGCGAACAAATTTTGGCGCAGAGATTTCCGCGCATTCCAGCACGATGGCATTATTCACAATTGCCGCAGTGGCGGGTTTGAAAGCGCCGGTTCCATCGCCGACTTCAAAATTCAGGGGAGGTTGTCCATTCGTTGTCTTGAGTCCGTTTGCATGGTCAAACTCCAGCTGCGTTTTTCCATTGGAAAATTTAGCCGTGCGGATAAGAGGACCGGAAGATTCTATTTTTTGCCCATATTCATTAGCGAGAGCAATGCGGGCGAGACGCTCACCCACATCCTTTTTATTTTTTGGATGCACGTCTCCGGGATCGCCCACATCAATGGTTATCGCCATCCCCGTTTTTGGAATGGATAACGTCCGACGCTGTGTCTCCCTCATATCCGGCCAGTATTGCTTTTGGGGAGGCTCGTAATTTGGAAGTTGCACGAAATAAAAGGGAAGCTGGTCATTTCCCCAGTAATTTCTCCAGCTTTTGATTAGCCCCGCAAATGCGATTCCGTATTCGGCATTGGGATTACCGGTGGCATTGGTTTCCCCCTGATACCAAAGAAATCCCCGGATGCCATAGCCGAGCAGCGGGTGGATCATGGCATTATAAAGTTTGTTGAGAGAAAGAGGATAATCCGCCGGGAGGGGATGCCAGGGTTTCCGGGGGGGGGTCTGCCCGGCGGCTTTTGCCTTCTCCGCCTCGGGAGTCCAGATTTTCATGTCCGCTTCATATTTTTCCAGTTCGGAGGGAAGATCGACGACATGCTTATTCCACCTATCCTGTAGGATCTTTGTGGCGGGATCGGCTTCCATTGTTTTTTCATCAAGCCAGCATTCAATATACGTGCCGCCATATGCCGAGACAATCAGCCCCACGGGATTTCCGGTTACTTCGCGCACCTTTTTTCCAAAGTAATAGGCGACGCCGGAAAATGTCTTGGCATTCTCCGGAGTGGCCAGGCGCCATGTTCCCTTCAGATCATTTTGCGGCTCTATTGCGGCGGCGCGCTCAACGGTGAACATACGGATCTTTGGATCATTTGCTGCAGCTATGACCTGCTCCGCGTTATCTGTCAGGGGAAGGATGCGCACCATATTCGACTGCCCGCTGCAAAGCCAGACCTCTCCCCACAGCACATCGTGGATGATGGTCTGGGCGCCGGACGCATCAAGCGTAAGGTCGGTATTCAGCCCTTCTTTTTGCGGAGGTAGCTCTACGCGCCATTTTCCATCGGCACCCGCGGTTGTGGTAACCGGCACCCCTGCGAGCGTCACCGTCACTTTTTCATTAGGGCTCGCAGTTCCCCAGATCGGAGTTTTTACCCCGGCCTGCAGAACCATGTGATCCGAAAAAAAGGCAGGGAGTTTTAGTTCTGCCTTTGTGGTGGCAGCAAGAGCCAAAGATAGGACAAGAATCGGAATGAAGGATTTCATTAAAAAATTACCGGGTTGAAAGTTTCTGAGTGGTTTGCTGAATCCATTCGGAATCCGGCGTGGCATAAGGGCGGAATGTTTCGAGGTAGCCGTCACGTTCATTATAGAACAAGGCGCGATGCAGGCCGAGGTTGCTGGCCTGTCCGGAATCAATGAGACTCGCGGAATCGTTGGCGCTCATTTGGAAGACGACGCGCATTTCAAATTCGGTGAGTGCCTTGCGGCTCAGGAAGCGGCTTACATTATTGAAAGTATCCAGCGTGACAATGAGGTGAATACCGTGGCTGCTGCCTTCGGTGAGCAGGGTATTAAGCTGTGCGCCGGGTTTTGGTTCGGAATCAGAACCGGAAAAATCAAAGTCATCTTCGTGGCGGAGCTTTTTGAATTTCTGCAATCCGGGAATGAAGACGAATATTTCCGGGGCATCGTCCGTTTCTGTTCCGGCGCTGCGCGTTGCAAGCTCCACGGAGAGTTCATTCATGACTTCTGTAAGATTGTCGCTCTGCACCCGCGTGACGTTTTGCGAAATTGCGGTTGTCGCTTTCTCAAGAAAGTCCGGCTCGGTGCTGCCGGGATTCGGTGAGTGGAAGACAAAGAACTTTGCCTTGTCGCGAGGATATTGTGCGGCGAGGGCGAGAAGGGATGCGCCGAGCATTGTCAGGATGGCTTCTTCGCGCTGACCGACCATGAGGAGATTATTGCCGCTCTGGCGCTGGAAGGCGACTTCCGTCGGTCCCTTGATGGAGTTTGGCGCACCCAGCCACATGCGGCCGGAGGCGGGAGCGGTAGTCGATACATTTAATAGTGCGGAATACAGAAGTTCGTTTTCGCGAATATCCGCCGGGGCATTTCCCTCGAAGACAATGGGGCCGCGATGTTTGTCGCCGTGCTGTTTCGCGTAGGTGTGGACTTTTTCCAGCCAACTGTCGCGTTCCTCATCGGGAAGCCAGACGACCTGGAAGGGGCTATTGCCTTCGAGCGCGCCCGCCGCGTCATTATAGATACCTTCGCCGGGTCGGGAGAGAAGGCGGGGCGCGGGGTTATTGTCATCCATGATGAGATATGCATCGGCTTCGTTGCACTGAAGGGCGACACGCACGACCATCTGGCCGAGAGTGGCGCGGGCTAGCGTATAGGCGCCGCCAAGAGTTTGGGAGCCGAGCAGCACGTGAATGCCGAAGGCGCGGCCCTGGCGCACAATACGATCGAAGAGAAGGGAAGCAGTTTGCGCAATCTGATCGTCCTGAACAAAAAACTCCTGAAACTCATCAATGATGAGCAGCGAGCGCGGCATTGGTTCCTTGCCGCCGACTCTTTTATAACCGGCAATATCCTGCACGCCGAGATTGCGGAAAAGATCGCCTCGGCGTTTCAATTCCTCATCCACGCGCTGGAGGACGCTTAAGCCGAATTCGCGGTCGCTTTCAATCGCGACAACTTTTGCATGCGGTAAACGGTGCGTGGCGTAACATTTGAACTCCACGCCCTTTTTAAAATCGATGAGATAAAACTCCACCTGATCCGGGCTGTAGGTCAGCGCCAGGTTGGTAATGATGACGTGGAAGAGCGTCGATTTTCCCGAACCCGTCTTACCCGCAAAGAGCGCATGCTGGCGCGTGCCTTTTCCAAGCGCGAGGTATTGAAGCTTCGTCGCGCCTGTGCGACCGATGGGGACGCGAAGTTCAGTCGTAGTTTCGTTCTGCCACATTTCCTCGTCACCGGGGGCAATTTGTCTAAAGGGAACCTCGACGCGATTTGAATCGATGCTGCTTTTGCCGATTTTATGCACGAGGTCGACGGCGATAGCGGGTTCCGGCGGAACATCAAAAACAAGTTTGGCTTCTGCCGGAGCCTTCGACTTTTCGATGAGCCAGTTATTGCCCGCATGGCGAATGCAGACGCTGTTCTTTTTCAACTCCTCGGCGACAAAACCATCCGGCATCGCCTGTCGCGTATCCCAGTGAATCAGGGTAAAGACACCGCACTGGGGTCCGCTGACCGCGATGCTCTGCAGGCGCTTGATTGCCGTTTCGCTGAAGTTTGCCGGGAAGTCCGCGATGACAAGGAAATGGTATTTCTCCGCCACGCTTCCGGCCTGTGCATTGTATTCCGTGATGGTTGCGTATTCATTGCGCAAATACATTTGGATGACTTTTTCGATATGCTCGTTGAGTTCCGAAAGACGCTCGTCGATCTGGTCGTGCTGTGTCCAGATGCGGCGGTTGATAAGGCTTTCCTCAAAATCCGCAAGGTGCATGAGTCCGGCGAAGTTCTGGCCAAGGCCAACGGGATCAATGACGGTGAATGTGAGCTTGCCCGGCGGCGTCGTGGAAAGAATGCGCAGGATAATATTATTCAGCGTCCCGGTGACCGTATGTTCGCCGGAAGTTGCGGCTTCAAAAAGAAGCGATCCCTGACCTGGAAATGTTAGCGCAAGCGGAATGGATATTTGTGAAGGCCCTGGCAGGGTAAGTCTGGGATCTGTCGGAAGGGCACCTACCTCCATAAGGTCCAGCCTGAGTGCTGCAAATTTTGCCGCGGGAGGAAATTCCGTCGGGGGTTCCCATTGCTCGGCGAATTGCGCAGTCCATGGGGGGGCATATTTTTCCATGGCAGCATCCATCGCGGCAATGTCCTGATAAAGCGGAATGATTTCCTGATTCCATGTCGCTTCAAGCTCAGCCCAGCCCGCCGTTTCCTCGGCAAGGATTCCCGCCATTTCTGTTTCGTGCGCTTCGGCGGTTTGCTGCTTCCGTAACTCTGCCTCGGTATTTATCTGCGCAATACGGGAATCGTGGGCGATAGTGTTATGTTGCAGTTTCGGATGGAGAAGGCTTTCGTTTTTCGCAAGTGCGCGTGGCTCCTGATGTTCAATTTTAGCGGCCCGTTTCTCCGCGAACGTTTTTTCCACCTGGTCGGCCTGCGCCCATTGTTCATCAATTTCCGCAAAGGTATTTTCGTATTGTTTGGTAATACGCGAGAGTTCGGTTTCATATTCCGCCCCCAGCCGCGCCGCGCAGGCACTATAAATTCCGGTCGAGTGTTCGAGAGAGTCAGCAAGTGCTTTCGCCGCCGCCCTGGAATCGCTGGCTCCACGGAAGTGGAGGACAATAAGGATGACGGCCAGTATTCCGGCAATGCTGTCCGCGAGAATGGGAGAAACCGGATAAATATTTGGAAAATACGTCAGCGTGGCCGCAATGATCACAATTACAGGAAGTGTGATGAAAAGCGGGAGGTAGCTGAAGATTTGAGGAATCCAGTATTTGCGGAATGCGAAGAAATGCTGCCCGGTAGCCTGGAGGCTCTCGTCCAGTTCTTGGGATAAGAAAGCGTAATCTTCCGCGCTTTCCATTGCTATATTTGTCGGACGCACCAGCTTCCAGAAAGAGAGGTAACCAAAGAATGCTCTTCGGGTTTGCCGCTGCAGATTCAGAAGGGTGGTTCGCTGCTGCGCAAGCTTTGCCGAGTGGGCCGAGAAAGTCGTTTCGGCAGTAGCAAGATCCTCCGGCTGACTGCGTGTGGCCATGAAGTGACGCAGTTGCAATTTCTCAAGCCACCGGTCTTTTTCCCGTTTTGCCTGCTTTAAAAGATTCGAAGTGTTAACGCCATGTGCACGCTGAATACGGTCGCGCCGGGTTTCATATACCGCATGCGCCCGCACTTCGGTTTCCGAAAATTGGGTCTCGGCTTTTGTCGTTTCCGTGAGCAACCACTTTTCAATTGCCGCCGTGGCGTCGCGGGTTTTGCGTGCTTCCTGCGCTTTGCGGTTGCGCAGGTCGGCAGAGAACTGGGTTTCCTTTTTGGTAAAAGTGAAAACAATATCCTTAAGCCGCGTACAGAGTTCGAAACTTCTGCTGAGCCGGAGGTCGATATCGTTACTCACAATCAGACCTTACCTTTCTCAGGATTCCGTTAAGTTCCTCAATGGCCGCCCCGGCCCGGGCAATATGGTGTGGAAGTTCCTCAAGATACTTCTGCTCAAACTCCTGGCTTTTCACATCGCGCCAATGCGTGCGGGTATCTTCCCATGAACGGGTAATTTCCTTCATGGCCTGAATAAGGGTGGTGGCGCTGACGTGGGTGCTCATGAAAAATTAGAGGAGTCGGAAGGCGGAGTCTGTACTTCGGATGGGGAGGAGGGGAGGATATTATCCGGGGCGACATCCGTATATCCTTCCAGGATTTTTTGTGTCTCAAGGAGATAGGCGATCGCCTTCGGCATTTCATGATCGAGAAGTTGCCGTACGCTATCGAGTTTTTTCGACGGGGCTGCTACGGCTGGTTCGAAATCCCGGGTCCAGCGCTTGACGCTGCGCATCTTGTTTTCGGCATCGTCCAGCGCCTGTTTGGTTTTGCGCACAGCCGCTGTCTGCAGAGTGAGATCGCCGCGGATCGAAGAGATGCGGGCGCTTAATAATTCCTGCTGGGCCTGGTCATGCGCCTTTCTCCTGCGTCGGATTTCGCCCTCCCAATGCAGGCGTTGCTCCGTCTGAACCCACGCGCCGGTGCGTCGGATTTCACTGCTGACTTCCTCCACGCTGGCGCGGGTCTTGTGTACAAACAGGATCAGACTTGCCCGAAAAGACTCCAAAGCATCCAGAGATGTGATTTTTGCCTGGTCAGCCACGATTTTATTGCTGACTCAAATACTCTTCGATGCGCTGCGCCTTCCGCAAAAGGTAAGGCGTGTGTTTTTCCGAAACCTCGGTGAATTTCTTCAGAACTTTCATCGTAGTGATGAATTCTTCGGAGAATTTCTCATGTTCCTGATCCTGCCAGGTGCTGCCTAATGCCGTAAACCGCGCCTGGAGCGAGGCCGCCCGGGCCTGCACATCTTCGCTGAAACGCTTCAATTCCTTGGCGAAGCGTAGCACTTCCTCGGGATCCATGATTGCCTGTGCCATAGTCTTATTTCTGTGTGGAGATTCCTAATTTAAATACACCGTAGCAGCATTCCTCTACCATAGCAAAAAGCCGGTTTTTGCGAACATTGCAGCTTATTGTTCACTGGCGGTTTTCAGTTGATGGCTGCGCATCCAGTCCTGAACCATCACGCCAGTGAGATTAGCGGCAGCTATTTTCTCCCGA
>JBDSIH010000009.1:0-5037 GCA_039918055.1 Chthoniobacterales bacterium | reverse complement strand
CGATATTCAGTTGAGCTGCTTTGAATCTCAATTCCGGTTCTATATTTCTTGCGTTGTTCATATTGTTTTATTGACTACAGACGTCTGTACACACCTCTCGGACAAGGATGGGTTGGAGCGGGATGCGCTTCGCGCATTCCCGCACCAATCCCTTCCACGGGCCGTCTTGAGTGACCACGTTTCGCCTACTCCAAAGCATCCACGGACACCGCACGAATTATGACGCCGTTTTTAGCGTCAAAATGGTTTGGCTCCATGGAATCGAACTCGATCACCAGCCTCTGCATGAAACCGGGATGGAATTGCGGCGAGG
The DNA here is from genome assembly GCA_039918055.1 of Chthoniobacterales bacterium. Lineage (GTDB taxonomy): Bacteria > Verrucomicrobiota > Verrucomicrobiia > Chthoniobacterales > JBDTJR01 > JBDTJR01. The sequence continues at coordinate 4,724 of JBDSIH010000009.1, read as the reverse complement.
GTTGGAGTCCAGCCTCACCCGCATGGTAGATATTGATCGCCGTCGGCGCGGCAAAGGTTTCCCGAAGGAGGTTACGCCCGTCGACCCCGTCGAGCTCAGAAACGTATGGAGGCTATCATCGAGACGCGGCTCAAGGGTGAGTTGGCGTTGCCGAATGCAGAGGCCCCAGAGGAAAAATCTAGTGGTTGTTTTACCACATTACTTCGCCCACGCTACCGCATCGAATGGCAGCCAGAAATCACTACTCTCCATGGTAATCATGAGATCTTTTTCCGTTCGAGAAAGAGCCTCGATTTCCTTCCATATTTTCGGACCCAGGGCCTTGCCTTCGCTGGCATACAGCCATTGAGCGTCAGGGCTGGTCTTCACGATATTGGCCCATTGAATGGCTGTTTTTACCGCTGTTTCGATTTCATGATCGTCGATGACCTTGTCACTATTGAGATCAAAGGCCGGGAGAAGTGCTTTGTGATCCAGAAGCCACTTACGCACTTTGGTCTGCGGGGTTTCAATCGTAGCCTTCTTCTGGAGTTCCTGCGAAACGGACTTCAATTTGTCCGGATCGAGAGTTTTACCGAGAAATTCAGGTAATTGGACGCCGACATTTCCGGTGAGTTCGTGGAGTGGTGGCAGGACTCCTGCGAGGCTGGAAAGAAAATCCGCGGTGCTGCCTTTACCATCCTTGCCTTTGCCGCCTTCCCAGACCGTAACCGAATCGATCTTGAGATTAGAGATCGCCTTAACCTGCTCCTCGACCAGTTTGGGCAACTGCTCGGTCACCATAAGCCGTGCCGCCTCATCCGCACTTCCTGCGGCTGCGATAATGGCGCGAAAACCATCTGCCCTTGCGTTTAGCTGCGCCAGTGTGCCCTGCGCCTGCGCTTCCATATAAGCCCGCAATCCATCGGCTTCACCCTGTTTGGTCACCCGCAGGCGTTCTCCGTCCGCTTCAGCGGTAAGCTCAATACGGCGCTTTTCCGCTTCTGCTTCGAGTTCAATACGGAGCTTGGCTCCTTCCGCCGCAAGGCGAATTTGATTTTTCTGCGCCTCGGCCATCACTTCAATTCTCCGACGCTCAATCTCCGCCTGGACAACGATGGTCGCTGTCTGCGCGGCTTCGTCACGCTTTGCACGCTGACGCTCAGCAAGCTCTTCTGCCACGTAAGATTCCTCAAGGGATTTTGCGGCCGCAACTTTTTCTGCGGCAGTAGCCAGTCGCATTGCTTCGGCTTCGCGTTCACGGCGGGCGGCATTCGATTTCGCAACTTCCACGGAAGCAATGTTTTCTCCCTCCGTAGCGCGGGCGTTTGCTTCGGCCACACGAATACGCTGATCGCGCTTGGCTTCCGCGCTGCCGATATCTCCATCGCGTTCCTGTTGGGAAACTTTGATTTTTGCGTCATTGATGGCGCGAGCCGCAGCCTCTTTTCCAAGCGCATCAATGTACCCGGACTCATCCGTAATATCCTGCACGTTGACGTTGATGAGGCGCAGTCCGACTTTCTTTAATTCCACTTCGACACCGAGTGAGATATTTGCGATGAGCTTGTCGCGATCCGCATTAATTTCCTCAATGGGCATCGTGGCGATAACCACACGCATTTGTCCGAAAATAATATCCCGCGCAAGCTGGCGGACTTCCTCCATATCCAACCCCAGCAAACGCTCGGCTGCGTTTTCCATGACCCCGGGTTCCGTCGAAATACCCACCATGAAAGTGGATGGCGTATTTACCCGGATATTCTGCTGCGAAAGCGCACCTTCCAGCTTGATATCCATCGGGATCGGCGTGAGATCCATGAACTGGTAATCCTGGATAATCGGCCAGATGAATGCCGCGCCACCATGGTAGCACCGCGCGGAAAGATTATCGCCGCCAACCTTTCCGTATACCACGAGAATTTTGTCGGATGGACACCGCTTGTAGCGAGCGGCAAATGTCATCACGACAACGAAGAAGAGGATGATAACTCCGACAACGAGAATAAGGATTTCAATCATTTTTAGTAAGAGTAAGCGTGTTAGAGAAGTTCAACTTCCAGAGTTCCCTGATCCACCGTTCCGATCACCCGGACTTTCGTCTGAGGAGCGATCGAAGCCGCATTTTTTGTCATACAGGAAATAGTTTGCAGCCGCCCCTGGATCAAAACTTCCACCTGGCCGCCGCCGTGAAAGTTTGCAGGAACCGTCACATACACCGTGGCAACCTGGCCGATGGCATTTTTGTAATCCAGCGTGCCACTGGCGCGCAGCGAAAAGAGCGCGCGCATCAAGAGATAGATACCGAAAAGAAAAGCCGTGCCTGCCGCACATGCCACAAGAATAGAAAGGGGAAGCCCCCATCCGGATTTGATGGCAATCACGCCCGCCCATCCAAAACCAAAGAAAAATCCGGTAATGGTGCGCACGGACAGAAAACCCAGGCCATCCGTATGTTGAATGCCGTCCACCATACTATTATGATGATCCAGCCCCACAAGCGTAAGGCAAACCTCAATCACAAGAATAATCCCCGCAATAACGCCTATCGCGTAAAATATTTGCAGTGAGAATATAAGGCTGATCCACCAGGTGTTCATTGGGGTGCCGTAAAGTTAAATGAAAAGCATTTCGGGAAGCGAGAAATATAACGAAAGATAATCCCCTTCCTTACTTCCGAAATTCAGGAACTCAGTTTCTATTCAGCTTCAGATTTTGCGACTGTCCTCGTGAACCTCTGACTCTTCAATTCGAGTCTGAGCGGACAAAGCGGAAGCCTCGATGGGAAGCTTTCGAGTCGAACTTCGCAGGATATGACGTTCTTTCAACCCGATCAGAGATGGACGAATCAAAATTTGAATATCGAGATAAAGGCATCCGCCCGTAATACGTTTAGATAGCGGCGTAAGTGAGTTCATAAACTGATGAGCATGGAATTTCTGATGTCATAAAAACTCAATGAGCTACGCTCCGCTGGAAAGTCTTACAGGGAGGTAATCTTGTTCCCGCTCTTTTGCCCGATTGGGATGGAAGATATTATGAACTCCGAAGCCTCCCTGGCCCGCAGTGGCTATTTCCGCCGCAGCACGGACACAACGTAACTTCACGGACTTTCCCTCTTGACAAGATGAGATTAAGTCTCAACTTCATTTCGTGCAAGCTTCGCATTCATCTCCTGCGGTATTTCTGAATACGTTTGTGCGTCGAATCTTTCAGGCCTTTCTGATTATAGGAGGACTTTTCGTTCTTGGCCTCCTGGCATGGCAGGGAATCACGGCGGGAGGCAATCCGAATCCCCTTGCTGAAAATACCAATTCGATGTCGGCGATCTTTGACATTTCGGTTTTGGTTTTTCGGGAAGGCTTAGAATGCGTGCTCGTATTGGCGGCGATCATGGCGGGCATGGTGGGTGATAAGCAGGTTTACCGCCGCCCCATTGTGGCGGGTGTGGGAATCGGAATGGGGGCCACCGTGGTTACATGGTTTATTGCCGTGGGTATTTTAAGCAATCTTGGAGAGAGCGTCTCCGCATTAAATCTTCAGGCAGCAACGGGGTTGCTGGCGATTATCGTGCTTTTGGTGATTATGAACTGGTTTTTCCATAAGATTTACTGGGGCGGATGGATCGTCATGCATACTCGAAAGAAGCGGCAGTTACTGCAGGAGGCATCTGATAATCCCCATGCTGCACAAGGACGACTTTGGAGAGGCCTGGCATTACTCGGATTTGCTTCACTTTATCGGGAGGGATTTGAAATCGTCCTTTTTCTTCAGGGATATAATCTAAAGCTGGGAAGCGTGGTTACACTTACTGGTGCGGGAATTGGGCTTATTCTTGTTGGCTGCGTTGCGGTGATTACCTTTGTTTTGGAAAAGAAATTGCCGTACCGGAAAATGCTGGAGATGACAGGCCTTCTGCTCGGAGTTGTATTGCTGGTGATGGTTGGTGAGCAAATGCAGGAAATGCAACTCGCCAGGTGGATTCCCACTACGACGATTTCATGGCTGGAGCCTTATACTCCAGGCTGGATGGGAATGTGGTTCGCCATTTTCCCAACGGTAGAAACCCTGCTTGGCCAGGCTCTTGCGGCGTTGCTTGTGATTGGTTCTTTTTTTATCGCCAGAAAACAGGGGCACGGTAAAGGGCTGGCTCCTGTCGACCTTCCCCGCGAACAAACGAACGCACCACTATCTTCCGCAGATACATCCCATTAACCGCTTTCGGCGAGAGCGTGCTCACAGCTGCAGCGCTTTGTTGAGCCTCTATATTTGATAACGCGATAACACGTTGTCGTAGAGCTTCGGAATACGGATCTGCGATTTGCCCGTGTAAACCCCCGAGGCCATTAATTTCGCTATGGCGAAGAAAGCCATTCACTCCACTTTATGCAAAAACCCCATGAGCATAAATTGCTCATGGGGCATGAAAGCATTACTACGCTTCTAGCAGCGCTGAATTGACTGACTAATGGGTAACGGACGGCGAATCGATTGACCTCTCTCTGTGACTCTTTGCCCGAACTTCCAAAAGAAATGTGACATTTCCAGCGCCGGCAACCTTTTCCGCCAACGCCATGATCTCCTTTTTGTTGCGCTCGCTAACCACACGGCCCCGCAGGATGCTTTTACCATGTACGGTGCCGACCTCCATCGTTTGAGCGTAATTAGAAAGATTCGGAGTTCCTTCAATACCCTTGATGATTTCCATAGTGATATTTTTATCTCTCTTACTATTCCCCTGTACC
>JBDSIH010000008.1:0-2843 GCA_039918055.1 Chthoniobacterales bacterium | reverse complement strand
ATCCCCTGGATGTCATTGGATCCGGCGAGGGGAGGCAGTGTTTAACGGCTCGCTTTCCCGTTGGGCCTGTCTTGGCGATTACGCCTTATAATTGGCCGCTAAATCTCGGTGCGCATAAAATTGCTCCTGCTTTGGCAGTGGGATGTCCCGTGCTGGTCCGTCCTGCCACGCAGACTCCGTGCTCCAGTTTTCTGCTGGCGGAGATTATTGAGGCGATTGGTATTCCGGCAGGGATGTTTCAGGTTCTTCCCTGTAAAACGGATTTTGCGGAAAAGATGGCGCTGGATGAACGGATTAAAATGGTTTCCTTCACCGGTAGTCCCGATGTCGGCTGGGCGTTGAAGCAAAAGGCGTCGAATAAACGCGTATCCCTGGAGCTTGGAGGAAATGCAGCTTGTATTCTTGAGCCGGAGACGGATTTGGATTTTGCCATCCCGCGCCTTGCATTGGGCTGCTTTGGATATGCCGGCCAGGTGTGTATTTCGATTCAGCGTATTATCGTGCATGAGAATATTCGCGAGGAATTTACCCGGCGCATGCTCGATTATCTCGCAAGAGATTTTAAAACGGGCGATCCTCGTGACGAGAAAACGCTTTGCGGTCCTCTCATTACCACCGCCGCCGCAGATAAAGTATTGGCATGGATTACCGAAGCTACGGAAAATGGCGCGCGCGTTTTATGCGGTGGAGGAAAACTTGCGGAAAACATGCTCGAGCCAACACTAGTGGAAAATGTCCGACATGACTTACGGCTCAGCTGTCAGGAGGCCTTTGGTCCGGTTGCGACCGTGGAGTCTTATACGGATTTTGACAAAGCACTGGAGATCGCAAACGATTCCCGCTTTGGAATTAATTGCGGCGTTTTTACGAATAACATCCGCAAAGCATGGAAAGCCTTTCAGGTCCTGGAAGTGGGCTGTGTCATTATTAATGACTACCCTGCATTTCGCGTGGATCGCATGCCTTATGGAGGCGTTAAGGAGTCTGGCTTCGGGCGTGAGGGCGTGAAATACGCCATGGAAGAAATGACGGAAATTAAGGCGCTCGTTCTGAATCTGTCTTGACGGCCTATGACGATACCTTTTTGATCAATACAAGCTCCATACCCTGTTTCTGTGGAGTGTATGTCACGCTGTCGAAAGCGTTTTTTATAATATGAACCCCTACGCCACCGGGACGAACATCCTCCAGTTCCCGGCTGCGGATAGAGGCAGGATCGCAAGCTTTTCCGAGATCTTTTAACTGGATTTTCAGTCGGTGGCCATCCCAACTCATTTTAAGATCTATGGGTTCTCCGGTCTTATTGTCATAGGCATGGCGGATGACATTTGTGCATGCTTCATCGACCGCCAGGATAATAAGTTCAGCATCCATTTCGCTAAGGGGTGTTTTTTCGAGAAATGTGCGAAGGGTACTGCGGATATCAGAGAGTTGATTGGAGTCACTCGTAAACTTCATGTGTTTCTGATGGATTACCTTTCGGAAGCCTCCGGACAGAATGGTCAGGTCATCCCGCTGCGGAGTATCACGGCGATGGAGTTTTTCTTCCAGGGCCAGTGTTTCCACAATTTCTGTCGGACCTGTCCAGCTTCGGCTTAGCTTTTTAAGAAGCAGGTCATCAAAGTACTGTTCGGTTTGAGGGTCGCGCGATTCAGAAAGCCCATCCGTATATAAAACCAGTAAATCACTCGGTTTTAATGAGGCCTCCGTCTGCTCATATTTTACCCCGGGCTGTATTCCTATCGGCATGGAGGAAGCGATATCAAATACGGTTGCTATTCCGGAGCCGGATACCAAAAAGGGCGCACAGTGTCCGGCGGATGCGATCTCGATACGATGTGTTGAAGGGGTGAGGCGGCCTATGATAACCGTTACAAACATTCCTCGGATAATTTTTCCCTGTACGGTCTCATTAAGGTGTTCGAGTGCTTGAGCAGGAGTGGGAGATGTTCGAAAAACAAATTGAAGCGCGCTCAATGTTTGTGCCATGAGAAGCGCAGCGGGAATGCCTTTTCCGGAGACATCGCCGATTGCAAAATAAATCGTATCGGCGTCCTTCTGAAAAACATCATAAAAATCACCACCAACGTTTTGTGCGGCGAGGTTATAGGCGGCAAAATCCGCATTCTCGAGATGGTCGGGAAGAGATTGGGAAAGAATTTCGCGTTGAATTTCTGCGGCGATTGTCAGATCGCGTTCGACACGTTCCTGTGCGAGGATTCTTTCGATGGTCCGAAGCTTTTCAATCGCAGTCGAAATTAAATTTGAATAGGCGATAAAGCCTTCGAGGTCTTCCGCTTCGAAGCAGTCCTTGTTTGTGGAATTCAGCACCTGCAACACGCCAATACACTCATTGCCGCGAAAAAGAGGTGCACAAAGAATCGAACGCGAATGAAAGCCCGTAGTTTTATCCGCGTCCGCGAAAAAACGGGGATCTTTATAGGCATCCGGAATCAGGACGCTTTCCTTATGTTCCTTGACCCAGCCGGAAATTCCACGTCCTTTTGGAACGGTAATGTGGGGTTCCACAAAAACCCCTTCATTGAATGAAGCGATGATTAATTCAAGGCTTTGGGTTGCATCATCCACCAGAAATAGCGATGCGGCCTCGGCCTGCATCACCCTGCGTGCAATATCAAGAATGGCCCGCAGCAATTGGTCGAAATCCGTAATCGAATTAATCAGGCTGCTTACTTCGACTAGGCCTCGATAAATAGTCAGCGACTTTTTAAGCGATTCGATATTTTCGGTCATGCTGGGGTAGCCATCCTTTCGTCAAAGTGGCAAAAATACCAGTGGAAATCCCGCCAAGGTTATTTCATAATTAGAGTATGAAATATGGC
>JBDSIH010000007.1:0-2937 GCA_039918055.1 Chthoniobacterales bacterium | reverse complement strand
CACTCGGACATGTTTCGTCCCTGCCTTCCGCTTTTACTGGCAGGAGGTATTATTGCCCTTAGCCTTACGGCTTACGGCGATGTGGAAAAGCTGGAAGCTCAGCGCAAACTTGCAGCAGGAGCCGAAGATAATTATTCTGAAATCGAGCTACTTCGACGCTTACTCGATGAAAAGCCGAAGGATGATGCCGCGCATCAACGTCTCATCGAACTCTGGATGAAGACCACCGACTACACCATGGCGGAAGCCGCCCTCGCGCAGTGGTCAAATGCACCCAAACCGCTTGCCGCGCGCGTGCATGCTAAAATCCTCTATAGCCGCGATGAGAATCTGTCGACCGCGATTCAGACGCTTAATACCGCGCTAAAAGACTCTCCGAATGATGTACAGACACTGGAGGATCTTTCGAACTATTTAGCCATTGCAAAAGAATGGAACGCACAGGTCAAAGTGTATGACACCCTTCTGTCGGTCAAACAGACTCCGCAACGTTTTCTTGACCGCGCACAGGCAAAGCGCCTCAGCGGCGATTATACCTCGGCAATCAGCGATGCGCGCGCCGCACAGGCGCTGGAACCGGATAATCTCTCCGTAAAAAAAGCATTACCCGGTTACGAACGGCTCGCCATTGCCTTAAATGCGTCCGCCAGGTTAACGCCTCAAATCCGCGCCCATCCCAATGATTTGAAGTCTCTCCTTCTTCGCGCAAGCTTCTATCAATACGCGGATATGTCCGACCTGGCTCTGCTGGATGCCGAGACGGCGCTGAAACTTTCGCCGAACTCGGTGTATGCAAAAATTATTCAGGCGCGCATGCTTTGTGCGCTGAGTAAAATTACAAGCACCGTCGCCAATGAAGAATATAAGGTGGAGGTTTCTAAACCCCGGGAAACCGATGCCACCCGAACAGGCCTTATCAATTGTGATCTCATCCTTGCGAATACTCCGAATAACCCGAAAGCCCTGCAGGAACGCGCCTACTGGCTAAACGATGAAATCGCCCAATATGCTCTGGCCGCTGATGATGCAAAAGCGGCGCTGAAAATCGATCCGAAGTTTACACCTGCCTCGCTTGAAATCATTTATGCACTCGCCATGTCGGGCAAGACGGATGAAGCCCTTGTCTATCTGCACCGTCTTGAAGAATTAAACCCATCGAAAAAAACACTGGCGCAGGCATTTGCTACATTCGCAAATACTTACTTTAAAAAATCGGACTTCGTGCTGGCCCTTGATTTTGCCGGACAATCGTTAAAACAGGATGAAACCGCACCCATGCTGCGCCTTAAGGCCTCCTGTCTGCAGCGACTAGGTCGTCAGAAAGAAGCCGATACCGCCCTGAAGCGTGTTAAGGAACTGAAAGGGAAAAAATGAAGTTACGGATTCTCACTTCCTGCCTCCTTCTTTCCATGCCCCTCTCCGGCTTCGGCATGAGCCGTCCCCCGGAGAAGAAATCCTCCGATACGGCAAACTCGACAGAGGCGCTACAAATTCCATCGGACTCACGTCCCTTCACAAATGATCCGCAAGGGGCTGGAATAAAAATCGATTCCACGGATGACATCCTGAGCGCCGAAACAAGCCTCACCGTTATCTTTCCCTCGGATATGGTTGGGGCCAGCCTGATTGATGCGGAAAATGCAGAGTCGCCCATTGCAGTATGGCCTGCACTTGATGCGACATTTGTCTGGCGCACCCCTTCGCAGGGAGAGTGGCGCGTGCATGGCCCGCGTATTCCCGGGCAGACTTACCATTTACGATTACGCGAAGGCTTAAAAGACAGCGAAGGTAAAAATCTCGCCGTTTCGGAATGGGGATTGGAACTGCACACCAACCCCATCGCTGTAACAAGCGAATATGATGAACGCGAGCATCTCAGCGCCCGTCCACAGGTTTCACTGGAGTTCAATTACCTCATGCGCCTGGATGCCGCTTCCGCCGCGAATATCTGGTTTCAAAATCGCGCGACACGTCAAAAGTATCCCGCAGAGCTTCTCCTAAACCAGGCTTCGACAACGGCGGGGGATGCTGTCGATATCACCTTGCCGGAAATGCCCACGCCAATGAATTTCCGGGTGCGGCCACGTGATCCGCTTCCGGTAAATGCACACTATGATCTCGTGGTGGATAACGTGCGCGATGCCTATGCGGGCCGCGGTCTGAACTATCCACGGGTATTTTCTCTCGGCCAGACTGCTCCACTAACTGTTAATTATGTCGCCGCGCGAAACTGGCCGACCGATAAACCGCACGTCGAAATAAAATTCAGCACAGACCTTGGCGATAATGAATTACCCACGAATGCGGTAAGCATCACGCCAAATGTTCCTAACCTTAAACTCCGGAAAGAAGGGAATTTTCTATTTGCCGATGGAGATTTTGACACCACGGTACGGTATCGCATTACCATCTCGGACAAAATTCGTGACGACCGGGGTTACACGATGGAAAAAGACTCCTTATGGGGCGCTACTTTTCAGCCTAAAATCCCGACCATTCTTTTCCCGGAAAATGACGTCATTCGTCAGCGCTCTCTTCTTGGTTTACGCTTTGCACTGTTGCAGGCAAATACCGGGCCGATCACCTGGAAGCTGGCCCGCGTACCTGTTCAGCTATTTCCGGAAATTTCTGACGTTCGGAAAAAGTCTTCCGATACGGCATCAAAATCCACACCGCTTCTAATTAAGAAATACGCGCTGGAAGTTATCGCGCAGGGCGAAATTCCCGCGTCGGATCAGGATAAGGAAGTCATGCGTCCGATCGAGTGGAAACCGGAGGATCCCTCCTTATTGTCCGGTCCGTTTCTTCTGGAAGCCTCCGCGACAGGCGCTGACGGCAGCACGATTGCCAATACCGTATTTGTCTTTTTCAATGAATTCGTTTTCACCCAAAAATCTTCGCCATCCACTATTTCACTGCGTCTGGCAAACATGGGCG
>JBDSIH010000006.1:0-4176 GCA_039918055.1 Chthoniobacterales bacterium | reverse complement strand
GCTCGGGTTTCAACTCCCGAACCAGACACTCAAAAGGAAGATCCTGATTCGCCATAGCGCCAAGGACCGTATCACGCACCTGCTGAAGAAGTTGATGAAAGTCGGAGTCTTCGGAGAAGCGTGTGCGTAGAAGTAACGAATTGATAAAGGTGCCGATGAGCGGCTCGAGTTCTGCGCGGTTGCGTCCGGCAATTGGGGTTCCCAGCGTAATTTCGGTCGATCCGGTATAACGGCTTAGCAGGATTTTAAAGGCGGATAGGAAAACATGAAATAGAGTTGCGCCATTTTTCCGGGCAATTTCTTTGAGTTTGTCCGTTAATTCCGTGGGAAGTAATTCGGATACAATATCTCCGTGCCAGAGTTTGACGACAGGGCGAACATGGTCCGCAGGGATGTCCACTTCGCTGTGATTCTGGAGTTGCTCTTTCCAGTAAGTAAGCTGTTTATGCATCTCGGGACTCGCGAGGAATTCACGCTGCCACGCGGAGAAATCCGCATATTGAATGGGCAGCAATGGGAGAGAGGTAGGACGTTCGTGTAGGATGGCATCATAAAAAGCAGTAAACTCTTCAATAAGGATGCCGATCGACCATCCGTCGGCGACGGTATGATGAATGGTGACGTGGAGTATGTGTTCGGAGGCGGAAAGGCGGACAACAACTACCCGCAGCAGGGGCGCGATACTCATGCGAAAGGATTTCTGAGCCTCATGAGAGCCAATGCGTGTGAGCTCCAGTGTTTGCTCCTCGCCTGAAAGATGGCTGATATCGATGACTTCAAGGGGGAGTTCTACTGCTGGTAATACGATTTGAAGCAGTTCTCCGTCTTCTTCTTCGAATTGAGTGCGGAGAGATTCGTGCCTTTCTATAATGGCACTAAAAGCGCGCTTCATGATGTCGAGATGAACTTCTCCTAAAAGCTGAAAACGAACCGGTATATTATAAGGCGCGGCTTCACTTCGCAGTCTCTCGAGATAGTAAAAAGCCTCCTGCGACATCGAGGCAGGAAAGGCCAGCACACCAGTTTGCGGAGATACTACACTGTTTTTTGAATTGCTGTCGTAGGACATGGGCAGTATTGACTATTTACGACGATAAGCCTCGCGGTCCAGACGTTTGATGGTCGGTCCGTCAGTCGATTTCTCCTCAGTCGTTTGACGTGCAAGTGCGGCAATGGTGCGGTGCTGAAAAATTTGCGCTGGAGAAAGCTTGAGACCCGCGCGGTTTGCACGGGCGGTAATTTGAAAAATGAGAATGGAGTCTCCTCCCAGTTCAAAAATATCATCATGAATACCGACACATTTGAGGGAAAGGACTTGTTGCCAGATATCCGCGAGAATCTTTTCTGTGTTACTGACTGGAGCCACGAAAGCCGCCGCCGCCGGATTCACTATAGTATCAAAGTTCGGCAGAGGAAGAAGGCGACGGTTTACTTTGCCATTTGGTGTGAGCGCAAAGGCGTCCATCTTAATAAAGATCGCCGGAATCATGTAGTCCGGGAGTTTTTGTGAAAGATCGCGTCTAAGAGAATTAAAAACATTCTTCAGTGTTAAGTCTGTTTGATCGTTATAAGGGGTATTTGTAAGGGGAACGGATGGCCTTAAATATTGTTTTTTCCATATTGGAAGAGCGGGATTTTCTTTTGAGATAAAAATCGCATTAATCAAGCCGTCAGTCCCGTCATTACTCCATTGCACATAGGGTAGGTAGCCGAACTTTTCTGCAAGAACGTAAAGTTCTTCAGCGGTGATGGCGTTCGAAGGAATAGATGGAAAGGAAGGTAAAGGAGCATCCGCATCCGCATTAATCAATGTATTATAGAATGCATTGGGAGAGGCAACGCGAGCATCAGGTATTTCACGAATGGCAAGATAGGACGGATTTTCTGCAAACTGTGTTTGAAGTTTTTCGAGACGACTCCAATTACTCCAGGTGGTAATGGGAAGAAGTTTTGCGGCCTTATCGAAATGCAGGATGACGTCGTAATGATAATTAGTCGCTTCATTCGAAAGCTTTCCACGCCGAAGTTGAATTTCTACATTGGTAAGTCCTGGCAAGTCCAGAAGTTCAAACCATGCGGGATCCAGGGAAAGTTCAGTTTCGATGCTGACGCGCTGGTTGATTTTCTCCCGGAGCTGTCCGGAATTTATTTGATGAGATGCGCGCTGAGCCAAAGTTTCTGCATAGCTTACGTGAAGAAGGGCATTCCCTTGTATATCTCCCAGGAATATTTTTCCGCTGGGGGCAAGTGCGCGTGCAGCGTCGATAAGGACATGCATGAGATATTCTGCATTGGGAAAATACTGTAAGACAGAATTAAGAATGATCGTATCGAAATACGAGTCTGGAATATCCGTGAAATCATCCGCCGCCCTGTGCAGGAGTTTAACTTGTGGAAGGGTAATTGCCTTCCCGAGGGCTTCAATGGCAACTTGTGAGATATCCGCAGCCCAATAGGCTTCTGCCTGCGGAGCGAGACGGGTGAGAAGCTGCCCGGTGCCGCAACCGATTTCGAGCACTTTGCACGGATGGTAATTTCGTATCCGTGCGATGGTTGTTTCAATCCATTCGTTAACCTGCGCTTCTGCATTTTCCAGTCCGGCCCATGAAGTGATAACCGAATCAACCTGGTCGAGCTTCTCAGAACCGGCTTCCTTGATTGCCGTCAGAAACAAATTGTCCCACTGGTCTTTCCAAATAGCGGTATCTTCCGTGATGACTCCTTTTTCCAGACGAACATAGCCGACAAGCTTTCCTTCACGTAAATCGACTATGGCTTGTGCGACATCGGAGTGTTCTTCAAGTGCCGATTCAATCTCACCCGTTTCTATGCGATAGCCGCGCAACTTAATCTGGTGATCAAGTCTTCCATGACATTCCAACAGTCCGTCGGCGCGCCAACAGCCGATATCTCCAGTGCGGTAAAGACGCGCTCCGGGTTTAGATCTGAATGGATCAGGAATAAAACGCTCGGCAGTAAGTTCGGGACGGTCAAGATATCCCAGCGCAAGTCCGTCGCCGCCTATCAGCAATTCGCCGGGAATGCCGATGGGCTGAAGCTGGAGCGATGGATTGACGACGTAAATCTGTGTATTGGCAATGGGCCTGCCAATAGGAATGGAACCACTTTGCTCCTCAAGTTTGGTAGTCGCAGACCAGATCGTGGTTTCTGTGGGGCCGTAAACATTCCAGAGCGAAGCGCAGCAGGGAAGAAGATGGTTCACAAGTTCGCGTGGAACGGCTTCTCCGCCTACGAGTATTTTTAGGTGTCTGTTTCCGATCCATCCGGCTTCCAGTAACAGCCGCCAGGTAGCTGGCGTTGCCTGCATAAAGGTTGCACTTGTCCGCTCCAGTTCGCTGCGTAGCAAATTTCCATCCGCGAGGATTTCTTTTTTGGCAATGATGATGGTGCCGCCGGTGATCAGAGGCAGGAAAATTTCCAGACCGGAAATATCAAATGACAGAGTCGTTACGGAAAACAGAATGTCGTCTTTATTTATTCCAGGTTCCCGCTGCATTGAGGTCAGAAAATTAACGAGCGCGCGGTGAGGAGTGACAACACCTTTCGGTCGCCCCGTTGACCCGGAAGTGAAGATAACGCAAGCGGGTTCTTCGCAGGCTGCATCTTTTGCTAAAAATGCGGCGGGAGTTTCAGGAAGAGGGCTGTCAAGTGCCACGACTTTTGTATCATGAGCAGGAAGAAGATCGATAAGAGATGACTGCGTAACGATCGCACGCAGATGCGCATCTTCGACCATGAAGCGCAGTCGCTCCTTCGGAAATGTCGGATCCATTGGCACGTAAGCCGCCCCAGACTTCAGGATGCCGAGTAATCCGATAACCATTTCTGCCGAACGTTCGATGAAAAGTCCGACAAGATCACCGGATTTCACGCCGAGCGTATTTAAATGCGCAGCAAGTCGATTCGCCCGGAGATCAAGCTCTGCATACGAAATAGAGGTATCGCCACATTGTACGGCAGTTTTTTCCGGATGCGCCCGGGCGATGTCCGTAATAATAGCAGGTACACTACGTTCTTTCGGATAGTCCTGTGTAGTTGCATTCCATACTTCCAAATCACGTTTTTCCAGTTTGCTCAGCAAGGGAAGTGTGTCGAGAGGAACATCGCCGGAAATGAGAACGCTTTCGATCAGCTCTTCAAAAGAGACGAGCCAGC
>JBDSIH010000005.1:0-3620 GCA_039918055.1 Chthoniobacterales bacterium | reverse complement strand
TTCGATCTGGTCGTCGGTAAAACAAACGGCCGTATTGCCTTCATAAAAAATATCGGCACGAAGGAAGAACCGAAATTTGAGAAACCTGAGGAATTGAAAGGGGAATCCGTTTTCAAGCCAATGCGTGCGCCGAGTGCATGGGAAGTAGACTATGGTTTGGAGCGGGGAAATTTTTACGGAGTGGTGGATGTAGTACCCGCCGAGGAAGATAAAAGCCTTGATCCTCCAGAAGGAAAAGCGGCGGTGCGCATAGGTTATACTAAATCGCCTAATATCACCATCAAGCCTCCTTACATGATTATCTCGCCGGTCCCGAAATTTGCTTTAAAACCCGATAGTATCGGAGGCACAGCGGTGGGGCTTCTTGAGCGTGCGCCGAGTAATGTGACGGGTATATTGCAAACGGGAAAACTGGCATTTAAAGTCGGCTCTACCTATACACTAAGTTTCCGTATGAAGGGGGATAAGGCGCATAACTGTCTTGCAAAGATCGTCTATGTAGCATCAAAGACCGGAGAAACGACGTTTGTGCGTCAGGATCGCGGTGTGAATATTGTGCGCAATGACAAGGAGGAGATAAAGGCAGAAGAGATTCCTTTTTCACCGAGCACGCGGTGGGCGGAAGTGAAGAAGGATTTCACGGTTAAGATTGATAAAAAAGAACTCAAGGATCTCAAGGTCACTACTTTTGCTGCTCTGGAAATCGTCGTGGAACTCGATCCCGAGGTCGGAGAAGTTTTTATCGATGACGTGAGAATTAACGAAAAGGGCAAGTGAACAGCGCTGCGATACGCAAGGCTTTTGTTCTTGGCGCAGGATTGGGTAAGCGGCTGCGTCCGTTGACGGCACAGCTTCCAAAGCCGCTCATACCGATCTATCAAAAACCGCTCATCACCTTTGCGTTTGACCATCTGCTTGCATCGGGAGTCACAGATATCATTGTAAATACGCATCATTGCGCGGAGGCGTATGAGGCGTTGTTTTCCCCGGTGGATAATGTTTTTTCGTATGGCAAAGCCACGGTTACGCTTCGCAATGAGCCGGTGCTGCTGGAAACGGGCGGAGGCATTAAGAATATTGAAGACTGGGCGCAGGGAGAGTCATTCATTGTTTATAATGGCGATATTCTTGCCGATCCTCCTCTCGAACATTTAGTCCGCCAGCATCAGGAGAGTGGAAATGTGGCGACCCTTCTTTTGCGTTCAAGCGGCGGTCCGTTACAGGTGCAATGGGACTCCCGATCGAAAAATATTGTCGATATTGGACGAAAAGCCGAAACGTATTACGACGGCCCTGATTTTCTTTTCAGCGGAATTTACATTCTCGATCCGAAGATATTTTCCTGGCTTAGAAACGGTGAGATTACCTCCATTATTCCAATTTTTCTGGAGATGATAGCGCGTAAAGAAAAGGTCGGCGGTTTTTTGTGCGACGATGGAATGTGGTTTGATCTGGGTGAACGCGATGCCTACCTCGACGCGCACGCGGACATAGCACGAAAGAATTTTCAGTTTTCGTATCCTATTTCCGGTCCATGGCCTGTTCGCATTGCGGAGTCTGCAAGCGTAGCTGAAGATGCTTCGCTGGAAGGTGTCGTCGTTATTGGAGAAGGGAGTCGCGTCGAATCTGGAGTGACACTTCGCGATACCATCATATGGCAGGATTCCGAAATTACTTCCGGCTCAGTGCTGAACCGATGTATCGTGACATCCAATCAATCCGTGAAAGGCAGTTTTTCGGAAAGGGATTTTGGTTAACTAACCGCCATGTTGTCCGATGAAGTCATAGCCCATACAAAAGATAAATTCCCTGGTTATTCAAAAGGGAGTTTGCAGGTTATCCCTTTGGAGAAAGGCGGATCGGGAAGGAAGTTTTACCGCATCGTTGGCGCGGATAAGGATCCTTTGATTCTGGTTCAATATACCGATGAACGGCAGGAAAATTCCCGCTATGTGGATATCGCCTCTTTTCTTGCGAAGACCGGCGTGAAGGTTCCGACTATCTATTATCACGAACCGGGTGAGGGCTTGATATGGATGCAGGATCTGGGGGAGACCGATCTGTGGGCATTTCGAAATGAGCCCTGGCAAGTGAGACGTCCGCTTTATGAAAGAACGCTTCAGGAAGTCGCGCATCTTCATATTCATGCCACCAGCAGTTTTGAAAGTTCAGGCCTTACGCTGGAAAAGGAATTTAATGAGGAGCTTTATCTCTGGGAGCAGAATTATTTTTTCCAGCATTGTCTGGGATCGCTTTTCGGGTTATCTGCCGAAGCCCTCGAGCAAAACGAGGCACTCGCTCCACTTTCAAAAATCGCGCATCGTCTTGCAGCGGAACCGAGGGTGCTGGTGCACCGGGATTTTCAGTCGCAGAATATTCTCGTTTTAAAGGACGAGGCATACCTCATCGACTTTCAGGGAATGCGGCCGGGGCTCGCCCAGTATGATCTCGCGTCGCTACTGTATGACCCTTATGTGAGCAATCTGCAACCGGAGGAATTCAACTCTTTGCTGCGTTATTACAAGGGATTGTGCGGGATTACCTCTGAGGTATTTGAGGAGATTTTTTATCTTTGTGCGCTTCAGCGGCTCATGCAGGCATTGGGTGCGTATGGATTCCTTGGGCTGCAGAAAGGAAAGCCGGAGTTTTTGAAACACGTGGCTCCCGCTTATCGGAATCTCAAATCCATCGTCGCGAAAATAGATGGGTTGGATGCTTTCGGTGATTTTCTGGAAACCCTTCCTCCTCCGGTCGCAATTTGATATTCCTGTGAAACTCCCATCTTGCCGGAAGGCGGTATTTGTTTAAGGATGGAGTGTCATCTTTAGCTATGCCTGATTCTGATACCGTCGTAATAGAACACATAACGCCTATCCTGGATTGCGGCCGTTACGCAGTGAAGCGCAAGGCTGGCGATGATCTTGTAGTGGAGGCGGATATTTTCAAGGACGGGCATGACATTGTCGCCGCTGTCCTTAAATGGCGTAAGTACGGCGAGACGGCATGGCAGGAAACGCAGATGCTTTTTTTGGAAAATGATCGCTGGCAGGGTGTGTTTCCTTTGCTCGAAAACGCAATGTATGAATACACGATCGAGGCATGGGGGGATGTCTTTGCATCCTGGTGCCATGAGATTCATAAAAAATTCGATGCCGGTATCCGCGACCTAAAAAGCGAAGCGCAGGAAGGTGTCTTAATGATTTCCGATGCGGCCGAACGATCGAAAGGCTCCGTAGATACCAAACTTTTAAGCGCCTTTGCTGCAAATCTCGGAAAAGCAAATGCAGAGGACGTAAACGCATTATCACTGGATTCTGACCTGCTCGCATTGATGGCGGTATGGCCTGGCCGAACGCTTGCCACGGAAGTGCGGCCACCGCTGAAGGCCTTTGCGGACCGGGAGCGCGCGGTTTTCGCCGCATGGTATGAATTTTTTCCACGCTCGGCACAAGGAAGTGGCGACAAGGGATCGACCTTTCGCGACTGTCTGGGCCGTATCGACGACGCGAAAGCCATGGGCTTCGACGTTATTTATTTTCCGCCGGTTCACCCGATCGGGGTAACCAATCGTAAGGGAAGAAATAATTCCCTCAAATGCGAAAAGGGCGAGCCAGGCGTGT
>JBDSIH010000004.1:0-9340 GCA_039918055.1 Chthoniobacterales bacterium | reverse complement strand
TGGTTCACCCCACCAAACCCGGCGGCCCACCCACGCTATGGGATGGGCTGCGCGAACTCCTTGCCTATGAAATGGTAAACAAGGGGCAGATATCCCTCATTAATCGCCTGGATAGAGAAACGAGCGGCCTTGTTCTCGTCTGTAAAAATTCCTCCAGTGCACGAACTTTCGCCATGGCCATGGAGGAAAAGCGAATACGCAAAGCCTACCACGCCCTTGTCTATGACTGGCCTGCGGACGACTCCTTTCTGGTGGCGGCTCCCCTGCTTCGGATCGGCGAAAAAGAACCCTCCAATATCTGGCTCAAACGCGGGATTCATCCTGATGGCGATATCTCAGAAACCCAGGTGAGCGTTCTTAAAAGATATACGCATCCCGAAAAAGGAGATTTTGCCCTCGTGGAAGCGAAGCCTTTAACAGGCCGCACGCACCAGATTCGCGTGCATCTTGCCTCGCTCGGCCATGCCGTCATCGGGGATAAAATCTACGGTCCCGATGAGAACTACTACCTGCAATTCATTGAGCAGGGATGGATATCTTCCATGGAAAAAGCTCTCTGGCTTCCACGGCATGCCCTGCACTCCTCGCTGCTGGAGGTGGAAATTCGCGGCGAAGTCTTCCGCTGGGAATCTCCGCTTCCATGGGATATGCAGAAGATCCTTAAGGAATCCGCTGCTTGTCCTCGGCCATAATGCCGCGTGCGATCGCATCCGCAAGACGCTGACGATGCACGGCGCTTTCCATTAACTTTGCATCCTTCGGATTGGAGAGAAAACCAAGTTCCACCAGCACAGCCGGCCGGCGGTTATTTCTCAATACATGAAAACGCGCGGTTTTAATTCCGCGATTGTCCGTTCTATATACCCGGCAAATTTCGTATTGGATATTTGCGGCCAGCCGCTTTGAGCGCGGAGAAAAGAAATGCGTTTCCAGGCCATCTGCACCGCGTCGGCCTGATGAGTTAAGATGAATACTCACAAAGACCGAATCATGCGTACGGTTGGAAATGGCGGCACGGGTAGGTAGTGGAATAAAGACATCACTTGAGCGCGTCAGGATTACATTATAACCCGCTCTGCGGAGAACTTCTGCAACACGCAGAGTGATATCGAGGGCATGCACCTTTTCCGGCCGGCCAGCAACCGAGTGCGCTCCAAGATCACCTCCACCATGACCGGCATCCAGAATCACAGTATTAAAAGGACCCGCGCTCTTGTAATAATTCAGCGAGGTACAGGAGGACATTCCCAGCCAAATCGCCATGACCGCGCCTAATCCTGCCCATTCCCGGAATTTCATTAAATTCATCAAAATATTTCAGTGATCCTAACCTGATTTTCGTTCCACGACAATTAAGTCTGGAAAAAACTTACTCTAAGCGAAAAGCTATACCCCATGCTAGCAAAACGCGTCATCCCGTGCCTGGACGTAACCGGCGGTCGTGTCGTCAAGGGCACGAAGTTTCTTAATCTTCGTGATGCGGGCGATCCTGTGGAATGCGCCAAGGCCTATGATGCACAGGGAGCGGACGAGCTCGTATTTCTCGATATTACCGCCTCTTCGGATGAAAGAAATACCATGATTGATGTCGTCGAGCGCACGGCAGACCAGTGCTTCATGCCGCTCACAGTCGGCGGAGGCATCCGCACCGTGGAAGATGTGCGCGCCATGCTCCTTGCTGGTGCCGATAAGGTCAGCATGAATACCGCGGCGATTCATCGCCCGGAACTGATCCGCCAGGCAGCGGATGCTTTCGGATCGCAGTGTGTCGTCGTCGCCATGGATGCAAAACGAAATCCCGATGGCAAAGGCTGGCGCATCTTTACACACGGCGGAAGAAAACCTACCGAATTAGATGCCGTGGAGTGGGCGGCACGCGTTGCCGAGCTTGGGGCGGGCGAAATTTTACTGACTAGCATGGATGCCGATGGCACGTGCGGAGGTTATGATTTAAACCTGACTTCTTCGGTTAGCTCTGCAGTTTCCATTCCTGTCATTGCCAGCGGAGGAGCGGGTGCATTAGAGCATATGGGAGAAGTACTCACGACAGGCCGCGCTGATGCCGTGCTCGCTGCCAGTATTTTTCATTTTGGCCAGTTCACCGTGCAGGACGTGAAAGACTATCTGCATACGCAGGGAATTCCTGTCCGTTCTTTGCATAATGCAAAGAATTAACCACGTATTTCTTTTTCAGACGCTTCGCCGATAAGCGCAAAAATCGCCACGGCAAAGAGAAAAATATCCCGCGCCACGGCGAGCCACATCTTTTCGATACTGGGCACACTTTCCCCAAAGCAGCCGCAGTCCAGAATGATCCCCTGATAAAGCGCCCAGGATATCGCGATCAAAAAAATGATGCACAAGACGGCGACAAATAATGCACCCTGGCGGTGAACCCGCGGAAGAACCAGCAGGATCGCCGCGATGAGTTCCGCCCATGGCAGCCCCCGTGCGAAAATCTCTCCAAACCATGAAGGCACGAGCGCAAAGGAATAGACCGTCACCGCAAAATTATCGCTGCTGCCGAGCTTGATGACGCCCGAATAAAAGAAAGTTGCCGCAAGAAACGCGCGCGCCAGCCAGAGAGCGATTCTCATGAGCTCGACTCCACCATTTCAAGAGTGGCCAGCGCCTGCCTCGCAGCCTTCACATTATGCATTCGGAATATCGCCGCTCCACGCAGCTGTCCTATGACAAGACAGGCCACCGTGGCGGCATCGCGATCAAGTGGGTTTTCAATACCCTGTGTTTTTCCGATGAAACTTTTTCGCGACAGCGGCAGAAGAATTGGACGGTTCAGGGAATGCAATTTTTCCAGCTCCCTGATAATGCGCAGATTATCCTCCCCCTGTTTCGCAAAATCCAGACCGGGATCGAGAATGATCTGGCGAGGGGAAATGCCTGCACCCTTCGCAAGTTCCATTTTACTTTTAAAAAATTGAAGAATGTCTTCCATAACATTTCCATACTGAACATGCGTATGAGGAACTTTTGGTTGCCCCATGGTATGCATGATAAGTAATGCCGCACGGGTTTCCGCGCAAATGCGGGCATTCTCCTCCGTTGGAAGCCCGCTCATATCGTTTAAGATATCTCCGCCTTCTGCCAAAACCGCTCGCGCTACGGGTGAGCGCCAGGTATTGACCGATAGCAGGGGAGGCCAGATCTGCTGAGCATCACAGGGCGCGCTGTCTTTCCACACCTCCTGAAACCGCTTTACAAAAGGGATCAGCCGCCGCTTCTCTTCTTCCTCGGAA
Organism: Chthoniobacterales bacterium; assembly: GCA_039918055.1. GTDB lineage: Bacteria > Verrucomicrobiota > Verrucomicrobiia > Chthoniobacterales > JBDTJR01 > JBDTJR01. The sequence continues at coordinate 6,083 of JBDSIH010000004.1, read as the reverse complement.
ATCGCATCCCGATTCGTCCGTGCGCTTTCCGCGCCGATATCCACAATATCCGCCCCATCGGCCACCTGCTGGCGCGAATATTCAATTGCCCAATCCACGTCCACACGTCCATCGCCGGAAAAAGAGTCATCGTTGATATTCACAATCCCCATAATCAATGGTCGACGGGGAAAATGGATTTCCCGGGAACGCATGTGCAGAATTTCACCCATTGCCAATGAACTGAACACGGAAAAATGGATACTGGAAACCTCTTTTGTATCCCAGGTTCACAGTTTGCTTGACGCCACTGTATTAATCACCTAATACAGTAAGCAATGGCATTGGAGATTACTATTTCTACAGGCAATCCCCGCCCGATTTACCGTCAGGTTGCTGAGCAGATCGGCAAAGCCATACGCCTGGGCCATCTCGCAGAAGGCGATGCGCTCCCCAGTGTGCGTGCATTGGCCGAGCAATTGCTCATCAATCCCAATACCGTGGCACGCGCCTATTCAGAGCTCTCAAAAGACGGCGTAATCATCAGCAAACAGGGTAAAGGATTTTTTGCAGGGAAGCGCCGTATGATTTTTACCGCAGAAGAACGCGAGCGCCGCCTCGCCCAGGCCATCGAAAGCGTGGTTTCTGAAAGCCTGATGATGGATGTATCTGCGGATGATCTACTTCGTCGAATCGAAAAACATCTCAAATCCCACCCTCCCAGCCATGAATGAAAATGCCATCGAAATAAACTCGCTCACCCGTTACTTCGGTACGAAGTGCGCAGTAAACCAACTCTCGCTGCAAATTCCCAAAGGATCAATTTTTGGTCTGCTCGGGAGAAATGGCGCAGGGAAAACAACTACCATCCGCATCCTCATGGGCCTCATGTCCCCTACGCGGGGCAGCGCGCGGGTGCTGGATTACGATTGCCAATCCCTCCCGCCGGAAGCGCGGGAACGAATCGGATATCTCGCAGAAGGGCATCATATCTACGGATGGATGACGCTGCGGGAATGCGGGAAATTCCAATCTTCCTTTTTTCGAAAATGGAACAGTGACATTTTTCACTCCATCCTGAATCACTTTCGTTTAGACGAACGCGCCAAAGCGGGAAACCTCTCTCGCGGACAGCGCGCTGGTCTCTGCCTCGCACTTACGCTTGCACCGGAGCCGGAATTACTCGTGCTCGATGATCCCGCGCTCGGACTCGACCCCGTAGCACGGCGCAGCCTGCTCGAATCCATGCTATATGTGACGCGGAAGGATAATCGCACCATCCTCTTTTCCTCCCACCTGCTGAGTGATGTCGAACGCGTGGCTGACCGAATCGCCGTGGTGCATCAGGGCGTCCTGCGGGCGGATTGTCCGGTGGAAACATTCTGCGATCATATTCGCCAATATGTCATTCGCTATAATGGCACTGCACCCGATATCAGCACACTTCCCGGATTGCTGCACAGCTTCCGAACAGATAAGGAAATTTCCGTAACCTGCGTAAAGGATGACGCGCTCAAAGCCGCATTGGAAAAACTCCCCGGAGAAATCATCGAGGTGCCACTGGGACTGGAAGATGCCTTTGTCTCCTACGTCGGCGAACGCGGCGAAAAATCCTTTTTCCTCGAAAACACTAAACATCAGGAGGCAACACGATGATCGCCATTATCTGGAAAGAACTTCGCGAAAATATCAAATGGGGCCTTCTTGGTCTCGCGGTTTTTGGAATAGCTCTCGCTTATGCATGGACGAAAGTTGCCGACATGAATAATTTTACAGGTATTGAGCGAAACTATCAGTCGCTTTTATCTCCAACTATTCTTCTGGCGATTTCTTTAACCTCCGCAATTGTCGGAGGCGCGCTTGGCTTTCTTCAAATCATGCCGGAGCAAAAGCGGGATCGTTGGGCATTTCTGGTTCATCGCCCCGTTTCATTAGAAACCATTTTTTGGGGGAAATTTGCTGCAGGCTTTCTGCTTTATTTCGGGGCCACTCTTCTTCCCTTTGCGGCACTTTATTTAGTAGCGGCACGGCCAGGAGCTCTTCCTGCACCATTTGATCCGCGAATGGCTCTGGCTGGATTTGTGGACATCCTTGCAGGGTTCACCGTTTATCTCGCCGCCCTGATAAGCAGTCTTCGCACCGGACGCTGGCTGGGCAGTAAACTGCTTGTCATTGCAGGTGCCGTTCTTGTGATGGGAGTTATCTCCAATCGTATGGAGATTCTTTATTCTGTTTTATGGTTCATTTGCTACAGCATTATTTTTCTTATCGCTGCGCGCGGAATGATAAGTAATCAGGGGCTGTGGAATCCTTTAAGAAAAGTGGCTAAGATCACTTTTTTTGTCGTCACTCTGCTCGGCTGTGTGCAGTTGCTTAGCTGGTCATTACTTTTGATCACCGGACTTTTCAGCAGTAACAATGTGAGCTTTTCGAATGGCAGCCGATATTCCATTTTAAAAGACGGAACACCAATAGCTGTAGAATATAAGAATGGCATCCCCTCCAAAGTACTGTCTTTGGATGGCAAAGACTTTCTGTTCACACGAGAACAGATGGCAAGGCTTCGTATACAGACATTAGATCGCCAAAATCTCGATACGTCACCTGAAGAAGCTGATAATTTTTCCTACCGCGAGATTGGCCGATACGTATTGCCTTCCAGCAGCTCTACGGAAGGTCAATGGTACTACTCTCTGCTCGGGCGACAATTTATGTTATATAATTGCTATTCCAAATCCACAAAATGCATCGGCATTCTCACTCCATCAGGATATGTGGCAGCTGGTGAAAACTCTGATTCCCGTTTTCCAAATATTTATCCCGGAATGGGAAATATAAGTTCGACGCCTATTTTTAATAATAAGGTATATTATATTGATACCCTCAATCTTACAACCAGCCTCATATACACCGCAAAAGATAAAAATAATATTTATCAGGCTTCCACTTTTACTCCGGTTATCTCCGATGATTTGAATATCAAAATCTATTTTATAATTTCACTCGCCAAGAAAATTCTGGTTTTGGATAAGAAGAAAACTACGGTTATTGCCCTCCCATGGGCGCATGACAAAAAAATCTGGTCCAACGTCGGGTTTAGTATGATGCGCGATGAAAGCGCCTGTTTTACCGTTTCAACTCCAAGCTCAGAAATTCAAAGTAAAAATAATTGGCAATTTCCAATCATCATCGACAAATACAATACCCAGGGCCAATTGCTGAAATCATGGAACCTTAAAGATCAGCCCGAAAAAAGTCGTCCGATTCCATGGCATTTCTATGCAGCAGGAGCGATCACGCCCATAGGATGGTATGGATGGCAGGACTTCAGTTATTGGGTAGGAGCAAAATTGAAAATTTCTTCTTATCAACGCATGTGGGCCTTCACAAAAACGAACTGGAGACTTCAGCTTACCTTATGGAAGCTTTCCCTGCTTTCGTCCGTTATTTCGTTCATTGCCGCTTTCTGGGTTCTTCGTCGCAAAGGCCTTTCTGCACCCACTATGGCAGCATGGCTTCTGGTTGTTACCATAACCGGAATTGCAGGGTTTCTCGCTATGCTCGCTGTTCCTGAATTTCCTAACCGAATATCCTGCCCCTCCTGTGGCAAAAAGCGCCGTGTGGAAGCGGAGGAATGCGAACATTGCGAGAAACCCTGGCCGCTTCCCGTTAAGGATGGAACGGAGATTTTTGCAATGAAGCGGTAATTTTACTCTGAAGATGTTAAGCGCCTGTCTGTGACTTTCGTGTAGCTTTTCAGGCAGAATCTCTGAAAAGGCATAAAGTGCAAACTTGGCCTTGTTTCGCGGCGAAAAGTATCCCAGCCTAGCCGGACTTACATGACATTTATCGAGTCAGTTTTTGCGAAACTGAAACGCCATCCGAAGCGCATTGTTTTTCCGGAAGGCGAGGAGCCGCGCGTACTGCACGCGGCACGCAAATTTTTTATCAATGGCCTTGGTGTTCCCATCCTGCTTGGAAAACGGGAAGTCATCGAAAAGGTAGCTCTCGCCGAAAATGTCGATCTGGATCACATCGGCATCATCAATCCCGAAACATCCTCCGATCTTCCCATTTTTTGCGAACGCCTTGAGAAGCTCAAACGCTATCGCCAGATCAGCGCCAGTGCGGCTCAGGAGATCATGATCAACCGCAATTACTACGCCGCGATGATGCTGCAGTATGGGCTGGTGGATGGTCTCGTGGGAGGTGTCAGTGAATACTCCGGCGCATTGCTACGTCCGCTGATCCAACTGGTAAAGCCCCTTCCTCACGCCAAGCTCATCTCAAGCTGCACGATTATCGAAACGGACAAAAAAGAATTCGGCGATGATGGTATTTTGATTTTTGCGGATTGCGGCGTGGTACCCGAACCCAATATCGAGCAACTGGCCTCCATCGCGGTGCAGGCCGGATTGATGGCACGCCAGGTTTTCGGCCAAAGACCGCGCGTCGGCATGCTGAGCTTTTCTACAAAAGGCAGCGCCACAACACCCGCGACAGAACGCATCGTGGCCGCCACCGCTCTCGCAAAAAAAATCGCCAATGACATCGGCGCAAAAATGGAGATCGACGGTGAGATGCAGGCCGATACCGCTCTGGTCGCAGAAATTGCGAAAATCAAAGCCCCGCAAAGTCTCGTCGCCGGCAAAGCGAATGTGCTGATTTTTCCCGATCTTAACAGTGCCAACATTTCCGCAAAGCTCGTCCACCATCTGGCGGGCGCACAGGTTTACGGACAACTGCTTCTCGGGCTTTCGCGTCCTGCTGCGGAACTTTCCCGCGGCACGCACATGGAAGACATCGCCAGCGTGGCGGCAATTGTAGGCTTACAGGCTATCGAGTATCGCAAGCTGTATCCTGTCGACGAAAATAGCCCTGACGCGAATTAAAGCACGGCTTCCTATTTTTTCGCCTGTGGACTAGTGGCATCCAGCAGTTTGGTGTATCCATCCGTCAGGGTTTTTTCGACCCGCTGTGAAGAGGTCGTGCCAGCCGTACCATACATCAGCGCCCCTTCGACCAGCTTTGCGGCCGCGTCGCGATATTCCCTGGGCTTTCCACCGGCAAAGCTCGCCCATTGCTCCGAGGATAACATGGTCAGTGAAATGGAGTTCGCGCTTTTTGTGGAAGTCATGATCCAAATGTCCAATTCCCTTTTGGCCATCGCATCCGTATTCATTTCCCCCTTCATTGCCGCATTCGCAAGTTCGAAATAATGTTTAAAAAAGGGCAATGCCTTTTGCTGCTCTTCTCCGTTTGTTGCATTTACAAGGATCGAAGCCGCGCGGGTATAGTTGCGGGCCATCCTAAAACTGACCAGCGGCTGAAATTGAAACTGTTGATCCAGCACCCAGTAATTATTCCAGGTGTATGCCGACCACTGCTTACGGCCGAGTGCCTCCCATGCCCTCACATCCGAGCGAGCCAGCGTATCCGGACGAAATGTCGTAAATCCAGGAGTGCGGGGCCACAGGGAATACCCGCAAATCAGGATCACTACAGCCAGAAGAATTTTTAATGCCGTTTGCATGTTTTAATTTTATGCTGTGCATGCTGACAAATGGCAAGCGAGAGTGAAATTTTAACTCGCGGCAAAGCTCGCTTCCACGTAAGCAAAAGTAATGCAGGAAAGCAGAATCATCCCCTTTACGGAGATTGAAAAAATCAGCAGATCCTTTGCCAATCGCAAGGTCGTGCTTACCAATGGCTGTTTCGATATTCTCCATGCTGGCCATGTGCGGTATCTCGAACAGACCAAACTTCTGGGCGATATTTTACTGGTGGGCTTAAATGCGGATGCATCCGTCCGAACCCTGAAGGGCGATGGACGCCCGGTGAATTCGGAATCCGACCGCGCAGAGGTTCTCTCCAGCCTGCGCTGCGTGGATTACGTCACCATCTTCCCTCAGGTTCGCGCGACAGAGCTTATTCGTGCATTGCGCCCCGCCGTTTATGCGAAGGGTGGAGACTACACGCCCGAATCGCTGGATGCGGAAGAAGGCCAGGCTCTGCGCGAAGTGGGCGCGGAAATTCATATCCTTCCTCTCGTTCCGGGAAAATCGACGACCAACATCCTGAACCGCGCCAAAAGCAACGGATGC
>JBDSIH010000003.1:0-2335 GCA_039918055.1 Chthoniobacterales bacterium | reverse complement strand
CGTGGGGTTAAACTCACCGTGGGTTCGAATCCCACCTCTTCCGCCATTTGCAAAAGCAAATCTAAAACTTCCTTGTGGGATGAAAACGCATTTCGAGCTGAGAGAAGCGAATCAGACTGAACAAAGTTCAGCCCGAAGGGTGAGGCGTTGATTGCATTTTAAATTATTTCTGTTCCTCTTAGACCATGCTACGAAAAGGCATCCTTATTTTGCTGCTGCTTGCGATAGGCGGGTTCTCTGCCCAGGCATCGACGCCGACGAAGCATCATAAAAAATCAAGCTCCTCCAAGTCTTCGTCCAAAAAGTCTTCTAAAAAATCCTCAAAGAAATCCTCCGGAAAATCTTCGCGAAGAACCTCTTCAAGGTCCGCCCCTGTTATCAGATATCCAGAGCAGTCCTTTTCCACCGTCATTATTGACGCCGGACATGGCGGCTATGATCCGGGTGGAATTCCTCAGAACCTGGTCGCTGAAAAAATCGTGGCGTTGGACGTGGCCCTGCGTCTGAACGCAGCCCTGCGTGCAGCGGGAGTTAAAACCGTACTCACCCGCCGCGATGATACGTTTATTCCCCTTCCCCAGCGCTCCGCTATTGCCAACTCCTATTCCAACGCAATTTTTGTAAGCATTCATTTTAATGCCTCACCGCGTACGGCCGCGCGTGGAGTCGAAACCTATTATTCGAGCGGCACAAATCCCGCACTCGCCGCCCGTATGCTCAGCAAACTGGCGGCGACCACCACCGGCCAGAGTCGTGGCACCAAACAGGCCAGCTACTATGTGCTTCGTAAAGCGAATATGCGGGCTGTGCTGGCAGAGTGCGGATTCCTGACCAATCCGGAAGATGCCCATCTCGCTAGAAATGCGGCTTACCGTCAGCGGCTCGCCAACCAGCTCTGCACGGCTATCCTGGAATATCGTCGCACTTTTCGCTAGCAGCAAGGCTGGCTCTCTTTTCCTAAGCAGGATATGGACAATACATTAATTATGTAATTCTATAGCTGAATGACTGGCGTCCAAAGCATCACTGATATTCCTTACGCAAATTATGGCGACCGCGAGCTCGTGCTCGATGTGCATCGTCCCGAGCATTTCACTGGCAAACTGCCTGTCATTCTCATCGTAGCCGGCGGAGCTTGGCGCAGCGGCCGCAAGGACAGCACGCCCGTACGCTATGCAAAGCGTGGATTTGCGATGGTCGGAATCTGCTATCGTGGAAGCGCGGAAGTGAAGGCCCCCGGCAATGTGCATGACTGCAAAGCGGCGATCCGCTGGATTCGCGCGAATGCGGAAAAATACGGCTTTGATACCGAAAACATTGGCGCTTTTGGCACCTCTGCGGGAGGACATCTCGTCGCCCTGCTCGGATCGACTCCCGGAGTTGCAGAACTCGAAGGCGAGGGTGGCAATCCCGGCTTCAGCACAAAACTTCATGCGATCTGCGATGTCTGCGGTCCCTGCGATCTTACCAAGCTGCCCGAATACCGCGCCGAATACCCTTCCCTCGACGAAGCGACATCCGAGTATCTCGGTGGTCCTGTGGAGGAACACATGGAACTGGCCCGTCTGGTCAGCCCACTTTTCTACGTCTCCAAGGATACGCCTGTCACCTTCCTCATGCATGGGGACATTGATACGAGCGTCCCTCTTCAGGAGAGCTATACCTATCATGACGCCCTGAAAAAGGCCGGGGTAGAGGTTTCCCTGCGGGTTCTGCCCGGTATCGGCCATGGCGATATAGACTGGGACGTCGAAGATGAGAATATTCAGTCGTTTTTTGAACGAACTCTGAAAAAGGCTTAAAAAGCATCCGCAAGGATACTTGCGAGCGCGCGAAAACCTCTCTATATATGTAAGGGCTATGGGGAAAACGTTGTTTGAAAAAGTATGGGAAACGCATGCCGTGCGCGAATTGCCGAATGGGCAGACGCAGCTCCTGATCGGCACGCATTTGATTCATGAAGTCACCAGCCCGCAGGCCTTTGGCATGCTGCGCGATCTGAATCTCGAAGTTCTTTACCCGCACCGCACCTTTGCCACGGTGGATCACATTGTTCCGACCGATGAAGTGAAGGAACCGTATTCCGACCCATTGGCAGAAGCGATGATCCAGGAACTTCGCAAGAATTGTAAGGAATTCAACATCACCTTTTTTGATATCCACACCGGCAATCAGGGTATCGTGCACATTGTCGGTCCGGAACAGGGAATCACCCAGCCCGGCACGACGAAATTGAGATTGAACGCGGTGGTGGAATACATTAATTCACTGGAGGAAGAATAGAATGCCGATTTATGTTTATAGGAACAATGATGGGGAGCAGATAGAGTTAAAT
>JBDSIH010000002.1:0-6770 GCA_039918055.1 Chthoniobacterales bacterium | reverse complement strand
ATCGCCTTCAACTGAATGAAAGGCTTAAAGTTCTGCAGGGAAAGCGCCCGACGCATGTTCTTGCGCTGCATAAACATCAGCTCGCCACCTTACTGCACCGTCTTCATAGCAAATCCCAGCACGCGTTAAGCGAGCAACAAGCTAAAGTCGGAAAGATTAATGCGATTTTACAGGCCTTCAATCCGCAGAAAACTCTGGAACGCGGATTTACCATGACGACTGATGAAGCGGGAAAATTAATTGTCAGCGCAAAGGATGCAAAAAAGCTCCCCTCCCTGATTGCCATTTTCCATGACGGAAAAGTTCGTTCGAAGCCTACTTCTTAAACAGATGAACGGCAGCCTGCTGCACGTCCTTGTCGCCACGGCCCGATAGATTCACGAGAAGAATATCCTCCGGCTTCCGTTTAGGCGCTTCACGCAGGACATAGGCTATGGCATGCGCGGATTCGAGCGCGGGGATGATGCCTTCTGTTCTCGCGAGCGTTTCAAATGCCTTTAGCGCTTCGTCATCCGTGGCGTACTGGTAATCCACACGACCTTTATCGCGGAGATAACTGTGCTCCGGTCCAATGGCGGCGTAATCCAGCCCGGCGGATACGGAATGCGTCAACTCGATCTGTCCTTCTTCATTCGCAAGCAACCAGGTCTTCGTTCCCTGTAAAACGCCGAGGCGTCCGCCCTGGAAACGCGCGGCATGCTTCCCGGGCTTTATCCCCTCGCCTCCGGCTTCGATGCCGATCATGCGAACATCCTTATCATCGAGGAATGCGTGAAATAATCCGATGGCATTGCTGCCGCCGCCAACACATGCAACGAGCTCGTTGGGGAGACGTTCTTCTTTTTCCAAAATCTGGCGGCGTGCTTCTTCACCGATCACGCGATGGAAGTCGCGCACGATCATCGGGTAAGGATGTGAACCCAGCGCGGAACCGAGAATATAATGCGTAGTGCGGACATTTGTAACCCAATCGCGCATGGCTTCATTAATCGCTTCCTTGAGCGTGGCCTGCCCTGCAGTAACGGCAACAACTTCCGCACCGAGTAATTTCATGCGTATCACATTAAGCGCCTGACGCTCCATATCGACCGCGCCCATATAAACGACACATTCCATGCCGAAGCGCGCTGCAGCCGTTGCAGTGGCCACTCCGTGCTGCCCTGCGCCCGTCTCCGCGATCACGCGCTTCTTTCCCATGCGACGTGCGAGAAGAATCTGGCCGATGGCATTATTGATTTTATGCGCGCCGGTATGAAGAAGGTCTTCGCGTTTTAGATAAATTTTTGCGCCGCCGAGTTTTTCCGTGAGACGCTCTGCAAAATAAAGCGGCGTTGGCCGTCCGCAGAAATCACGAAGTAAAACGGAAAGTTCCTTTTCAAATGCGGGATCTTTTTTCGCCTTCTCGTATTCGGCCGTCAGTTCCTGAAGCGCAGGCATGAGCGTTTCGGGAACAAACATGCCGCCGTAAGGTCCAAAATGCCCAAAAGCATCCGGAACAGTGGCGACGGTATCAGTGTTTTGCGTTGGCATTCCTTTTACTATGTACGTTTTGCAGCAAGGCTGCAACTGCGCGGCGGTGCGGTGACGGCATGGGCAGGTTTATTAATTCGTGCGTAGAAAAGCCCTTGAGGGTGTCTTTTTTCGCGGATTTGGCACCAAAAACCAATAGTTTCACCTGATAATGCATGATAGAGAAGCTGCTTTCATACAGAGGCGACTTCATTACGGCTTTTAACGGCGGTAAATGCCAAAGCCCCTTCCAGCGCGACTCTTGGGACTGCTGAAGCCAGAGTTTTTCATTTTTCCATATCCATCCGCAGCGTTCCGTGGTCGCCACAGCCAATGTGCGTTTCTTTTTCAGAGGCAGCGACTCCGCATCAATAGCGTGACATTGTTTTTTCACCGGACAGATTTCGCATTTTGGTTTGCGTGCGGTGCAGATCAGCGCTCCTAACTCCATTAAAGCACTGTTGTAGATGCGGCCTCCTTTTTTCGGAAGCAGGGAAATCGCAGCATTGCGCAGAAAGTTTTTCCCCGCCGTTTCATCAATTCTTCCGCGATAATTAAAAATCCGGGCAAGAACGCGTGCGATATTCGCATCGACCACTGGAACAGCCTGATCATAGGCAAATGCCGCGACCGCCGCCGCCGTGTATTCACCTACGCCGGGAAGAGATCGAAGCTCCTCCAGAGATTCAGGAAATACACCTTTGTAATTTGCAACAACGGCCTGCGCGGCTTTTCGCAGATTTCGTGCGCGTGCGTAATAGCCGAGTCCCTGCCAAAGAGAGAGCACATCCTGCTCCTCCGCCTTCGCCAGCGCACACACGCCGGGAAATCGCTTCATCCACCGCGCGTAATAGGGAATTACCGTTACCACCTGCGTCTGCTGCAGCATGTATTCGGATATCAGAATAGCATACGGATCTTCAGTGCGGCGCCATGGAAGATCCCGGGCATTGGCGAGATACCACTCCCGAAGATTGCGTTGAAGCCGAAGTTTATCCACACTCATGACCATCAAGTCCAAGAATGTCCGCCACGTCGCTTCATAGTCAAACTATCCCGCTCAGTGAGGAACAGGTTTCCAAACTCCGCATCGTTCTTACGGAGGATGGGTTTGAATTTGAAACGCGACCCTACATGATCCTATTCGCAAAAAAGGGCAAAGTGAGCGTTTCCGTTTACGAAAAAGGCCCGAAAGCCGTGATTCAGGGAAAAGGACTCGAGGACTTTATCCTGTTCCGTCTGGAGCCCGAAGTATTGGGCGAAGCCCGGATGGGATATGATGAAGTCCACCACCCCGAACGTTTTGCGCCTCACTTTGGCATCGATGAAAGTGGAAAAGGCGATTTCTTTGGCCCTCTCGTGGTTGCCGGAGTTTTTGTGGACGGCATCATCGCGAAGCATTTTCAGGATATCGGGATTCGCGACAGTAAAAATATTTCCTCTGATAAAAAGATTCGCGATCTGGCGAATTTGATCCGCAAAAGTAACACCCCTACGAGCGTGGTCATGATTGGGCCGGATAAATATAACGTGCTTCTGAAAAAATTTCGAAATCTGAATCACTTCCTTGCATGGGGTCATGCCCGGGTTATCGAAAACCTCCTCGATCTCGTGCCTGGCTGTCCACGCGCTTTATCAGATCAATTTGCCAATCCCACGGTGTTGCAGCGTGCGTTGCTGGAAAAGGGACAGAAAATCCAACTCGATCAGCAGACCAAGGCGGAATCGGATTACGCCGTTGCTGCGGCATCCATTCTCGCGAGGGAGAAGCTCATCGACTGGTTTGACCAGATGACTCAAAAATTTGGCATCACGATTCCACGCGGTGCATCCGCCCGTACCAAGGAAGTGGCAAAGGAGCTTGCCGTAAAACATGGCGTGGATGTGCTACAGACTACAACCAAAACGCATTTCAAAACGTATAATGAAGTGCTGGCAACGCTTTAACTTCTAAAATATGAAACTACCCCCGCTCCTTCTTCTCGGTTTATTTGCGTCCCTCGGCACGGGCTGCATGACCAAAAACACTTCCAAGGCGGATTTCGAATCCTTCCAAACAGCTCTGTCTGCAACGGATAAAAAACCCGGGAATGCCGAAGCGGCACAGAGCGGTATAGCGCGGTTTAAAAAATTATTTACCGCGATGAAGAATCCCGACTTCAAAGAACGTGTGTTGAGCACCTATGCGGAAAATGCCTACCTGAATGACACTCTCGTGGAATTAAGGGGCAATAAAGTGATCGCTAATTATCTCACCGAGACGGCGAAAAATTCCGAATCGCTGGAAATGACCTATGAGGATTTTGCACATTCCGGAAACAATTATTATCTACGCTGGGTGATGGTGATTCGCTCGAAGGTATTGAGCCATGGCGAACCTCTATACAGTACAGGCATGACGCTGTTGCGACTTGATCGCGATGGACGCGTCACCATGCACAAGGATTACTGGGATTCCGCATCCGGATTTTACAAGCATCTGCCGGTTCTTGGGCCGGAAATTCAATTCATTCAATCCCGACTGCAGAAATCTTCCAAATAATTGGAAAAATTTTACCCTGCCAAAATTCTTATAATGGCGGGTGTCGACGCACCTCCCTCCAATTGGAAAACTTTGAAGATTACTTCGCCGTCGCGGTCTTGATCATTTTCTGAAAAGCGGGCGTCGCCGCTTCCACAGTTGCGGCGGGACCCGTCAGCTTTACATAAACATCGCCGTTTGTGGCGTCCTGGAGAATTGCACCGAGCAACGCGTAATTTTCCATCGGCGTCGTGGGTCCGCCGGGCATTCCGCTATTGAAGGTGCCATTTGCAGAAACGTATGTCACCTTCACCGTTCCGTAGGTTTCGATAGCAGTCTTTGCTTTCGCCACTTCCGGTCCGCCAAATTGGCCACACCAGCGCTGCACATTGGAATCCACACTTCCTCCCATACCAGCGCCGAAATGGAAAAAAGTTACCTCTCCATTTCCTTTTTCGCCAGTAACAGAAAGCTGCGCCTTGCGCATGGGTGAAGTGGGATTTACCCAACCCCAGCCATCAGGCCGTGCAAAACTAAAACCTCCGACAGTGAATTGAGAGGGTTCAGCCGCAAAAGCGGCTGCAGTAAGTGATAACAAAAGTGCGCAGATGAGTTTTCTCATGATGAGAGGATTTAATTCCCAGATCGCCAACAACTCAAGGACAACAAAAAAGCGCGGACCATAAAGTCCGCGCTTTTCTGAAAACTATAGTAGTTCTTCCTATCGTTTGGAGAACTGGAAGCGTTTACGTGCTCCGGGCTGACCGGGTTTCTTACGTTCCTTCATGCGGGGATCACGGGTCAGCATGCCTTCTTTTTTCAAAGCAGGGCGAGACTCAGCGTCAAATTCAATAAGTGCGCGTGCGATGGCAAGGCGCATGGCGCCGGCCTGACCGGAAGTTCCGCCGCCATTTGTTTTTACTTTCACGTCGTAGGCGTTTGCGCTGTTCGTGATTTCGAATGGGCGGAGAATGATGTTCTGTAGAGAAAGAGTAGGAAAGTATTCGGTGAATTCTTTTCCGTTTACCAGGATCTGGCCAGTGCCTTTTTTGATCCAAAGCCGTGCGACCGAAGTCTTGCGGCGTCCTGTTGCTGTGATTTCTTGCGTGGTAGCCATGAGAATTATTTAAGAGTGATGGACACAGGCTGCTGCGATTCGTGCGGGTGCTCATTACCGCGATAAACTTTGAGCTTACGATAGACTTCGCGGCCGAGGCAGTTGTGAGGGATCATTCCGCGGACAGCGCTTTCGATGATCAACTCAGGATGACGCTCGCGGCGGGATTTGAAAGATTCAGATTTGTGACCGCCGACATAACCAGAAAAGCTCATGTACTTTTTCTGGATGTCTTTTTTGCCACCGATGCGGACTTGTTCTGCATTGATAACAACGACGAAATCGCCGGTATCTACGTGAGGAGTGAAGATTGCCTTTTCTTTACCGCGAAGAAGATTCGCGGCCTTCACGGCTACATGGCCGAGCAATTGGTCTTTGGCATCAATGATCCACCATGCCCGCTTGACCTCGCTTGCTTTGGCTGAAAAAGTTTTTGTGTTCATCGTCATGTTCGTTCCTTAAAATGAGGAACGGTTATCCTATGCATCGAAACGGGTCTGTCAATTGGAAATCATCCATACTACATTTTCGTGAAATTTGATGAAAATCCGTGTCCGCTATTACCTCACTTACTCTTATAATGCCCCTGTCAGCCTTTCCCGCCAGGAATTTCGGGTCATCCCTCGGCAGGATCACTTCCTACAAATAGAGGAATTTGACCTCCAATGCGAGGCTGCACAGAAGATTTCCTATCGTCGGGATCAATTCGACAATGAATTTGTGATGGCCTTCTTTTTGCAAGATATTGATAAAGTGGATGTTAAGATGAGTTTTTGCGGAATTGTGCAGGATCGCAACCCCTTCGACTTCTTATTGGATAAACGAGGGGTGAAGCTACCAATTAGCCTGACTGAAGTGGAAACGGAGACGCTCCTTCCCTATCTTAAGAAAACAAACGAGCTATTGCTGCCTAAGGACTTACACTTTGAAAGTGGGGCTGAAACAGTGCGAACGCTGACAAAACTTTCAAGCTGGCACTTTGAAAATATCCAATACGAACGCCGGGACGATGGCCCGGCGCGTCCCGCACATGAAACGCTCGCCTTAAAGTCCGGCGCGTGTCGTGATACGGCGGTACTTTTTGCGGAAATTTTACACATACATGGAATTCCCGCACGGCTGGTCAGCGGATTTCTCGCAAAATCGGTGGATGATCCCGCCGAACATCGCGCAGACAATGCACTGCATGCGTGGGTGGATGCGTTTTTACCCGGCGCCGGCTGGGTAGGCTTCGATCCCACAAACGGTGTGATGTGCGATCACCATTACCTCGCCACCGCAGTGGGCCCGGACATGGAATCGATCATGCCGATCAAAGGAAATTATTTTTCCAATAGCAGTACCCCCTCGCAACTCGATGCGAAGGTGGAAGTTTCTGTGGAGCTGTAGAATTTTCATATAGAATTACTTATGCGCCTCTTCACCATCCTAGCTCTCATTGCTATTGGTACGGGTGCGGGATTGATCGGTTTTTCCTTATGCATTCCTGTTTATACCGACGCGGAAGCACCGTTCCGTTTATCGCAGGAATTACAATCTCTTCCCCGCGAATTACGATTCAAGGAATGGGATAAGCAATTGCCGCGCTATGAAACCGCGCATAAAAAATTATTCGACTGGGGG
>JBDSIH010000001.1:0-18848 GCA_039918055.1 Chthoniobacterales bacterium | reverse complement strand
CTACTCGAATCCAAAAGTGGCCCGATATGCAGTGGAGACCGAAAAAAATATCGATGCCATCCTCACTAAGACACTGGAAGACGGCATGTATTACACCAGCCTCGACGTGGAAAAAGACGTGATCTCGCTTTATATTCCTCATCTTTTTTCCGAAGTGGATGTCGACAAGGAGCCACTCGTAAAATCTTTGCGCAAAAAAGGACCGGTTTACATGCTCGACGTTCGCGGGCTGGGAGAAACCCAACCTTATGGAGAGCTCGATTTCCTGGCAGCCTGCAGCAAGGATTACATGTATAAGACCTGTTCTTATCTTTTCGGCGAAACATATATCGGCAGCCGTGTGCATGATGTGCTTTCTGTCATTGATCTCCTGATCGCTGAAGGAGCCACGGGCGTACACCTCTACGGTCGCGGCCAGGGATCGATTGCGGCGCTTTTCGCCTCGGTTCTTCACCCGAAAGTAACGCATACCACGCTTAAGAATTATCCCAAGTCATTCGCGGAGTGGGCTACGGCACCATTATTGAAATGGCCCGGGGCAAATATCGTGAAGGGGATTCTGAAGGTAACGGATATTCCCGAGTGCCTTAATGCGCTCGGCTCCAAGATTACGCTTTCTGAGCCATGGGGTCCGACAATGACTCCCGTGCGTCGAGGCCGATAATTCCGAGATTTATACTATCATGAAAAAAGAAATTAAAGATCCCAATAAGCAGGCAAATACCGGTGGCTATTCCTCAGGTATTGAAGTGGACGGATGGGTATTTGTAAGTGGCCAGGGTTCCCTGGATATGGAAACCGGCGAATACAAGGAAGGCACCATCGAAGAAGAAACCATTCTGACGCTTGAAAATGTGGAGCGGGTTTTAAAGCAGGCCGGCTGCACGAGGGCGGATGTCGTCAAGAGCACTTGTCACCTCGAAGATATCAAGGACTTTCAAAAATTCGATAAAACCTACCGTGAGTTTTTCACGGGCACTATTCTTCCCACGCGCACGACGACTGAAAGTGGACTGGGTGGAATCAAGGTCGAGATCGATGTCATCGCATATAAGAAGAAATAAATTTTAATGAATACGATATTAACAGATCAGCCTATTGGAGTTGTCGGTCTCGGTTTACTTGGTCGGGGAATTGCTGCAAGCCTGCTAGCGAATGGTTTCCGTGTTATCGGGTGTAACCGTTCCGCGAAGAATGCAGACGTAGCCCGTGAACATGCGAAAGTGGCGCTTGGAGAAGTCGTTGAGCATCTCGGTGCATCGCCGGACCTTCCGGATCTCGTCGATAAGAATTTTGTCACCACGCAGGATATTAACGATCTGGCCAAGTGCGGATTCATTATCGAGAGTGCCGTGGAAAGCCTTGAGGAGAAGCGCAAAATTTTTGATCAGTTGGAAGCGCTTGTCTCTCCGGAGACGATTATCGCCAGCAATACATCGGCGCTGCCGATCACGATTCTTCAGGAAGGTCGTAAGCACCCCGAGCGCTTCATTGGAATGCACTGGGGTGAGCCTTGCCACATCATCCGTTTCCTTGAAGTTATTCGCGGCGAAAAGACTTCTGACTCCACGGCGGAGATCACACACGAACTCGGCACTGCGTCGGGCAAGGATGTCGTCATGGTTCGCAAAGATATCCGAGGCTTTATCACAAACCGTTTGATGTACGCTTTCCTACGCGAGGCCTTTTATCTGCTCGAGCAGGGCGTGGGCACGGTGGAAGACATCGATGCCTCTTTCCGGAATGACATCGGCACATGGGCACCGATCGCTGGTCCTTTCCGCTGGATGGATCTCACGGGCATTCCTGCATACCACAGCGTAATGTCCGAACTCGCGGCTGATCTCTGCAATGATAAAAAGTCTCCTGACGCTTTGCATAAAATGGCGGAAAGCGGCGCTCTCGGCACTGCCAATCAGCGTGGGTTTTATTCTTATACGCCTGAAGAAGCTGCCAAGTGGGAGGAAATCTGGCGGGATTATACCTGGGAAGGTCGTCGACTGGCGGACAAATATAATCCGCTGAAAAAGCCCTGATTAGATCAGGGAACAGGAAATAATTTTGTGGCTAGAGGCCACGGGGAGGTTTTCCTGTCGAGTCACGTACGATTAGCTGCGGGCGAATGACAATATGGCCATCGGCGCTTTTTGTCTTAACGGCCGCTGTTTGTGGTAAAAGCTCAATGGCGTGATCAATCAGCTCCGATGCCTGGGAATCCAGTGTGGTAAGCGCCGGTCGAATGTAGGAGGAGTATTCGGCATTATCACATCCGAGAATGGATACATCTTTCGGTATTTGAAGGCCTGCATCCTGCAAAATGCTCATTGTTGCAAAGGCGACGCGATCATTGATTGCGAAAATGGCGGCAACCCGCTTTCCGGGTAGTGCGAGATATTTTTTCGCCATGATTGCGCCCGATTCCAGATTATCATCCACATCGGGTTTCTGGTCGCTGGTAATAAAATGAATATCGCGTTTGAAGTTCCAGCCGAGCGTCTTACAGGCTTTTCGGAATCCTTCCATTCGTTGTGGGCCATAGGCGCTATTTTCACGGATACCCATTGTCACCAGCTGTCTGTGCCCGAGTTTGTGAAGATGCTCCATAACTAAGCCAATCCCGGCTGCGCGATCCGTGGAGACGATTTTTTGCGAGCTGCAGTGCACAGGATCAATCATCACCACCGGAGTTTGGGATGCTGCGAGACTTAGCATGCCTTGGGCGCCCGGTTCGAGACGGGAGGCAATAGTAAAGACTCCCGCGCATCCCATGGCGGCAAAGCGCCCCAGAGCGTCATTCTCTTCTTTTTCGGAGCCTCCTGTCATTTGCATCACGGGGTGGTAGCCGCGCGCCTCAATGGCATCCTGCAGACGTGAAATTTTCGGGGCGAGGAAAAACTCAATTAATGGGGGAAAGCAAATACCGATAAGGGATGTTTTCCCCGCACGTAGTCCCCGGCCGATGATGCTTGGGGAGAATCCATATTTGGTCGCCGTATTTCTGATACGCTCCGCCGTTTCGTGGTTAACGATCGAGTGCCCATTAAGCGCTTTTGAAACGGTCCATCGTGATAACCCAAGCAAATTTGCAAGTTGCGTAGTTGAGCGGATGTGCGACTTCATTTAGTACCCCTTATATATCACCAACCTTCGAATACATAAATTATTTATTGCAAGAGAGGATGGAATGAACTCTATAGTTCAAACTGACAAAATTACTTATGAGACCTATCATTGATTCCCATCTGGACCTTTCCTGGAACGCTCTTTCCTGGAACCGGGATATTACCAAGACCATTGGCGGCATTCGTGGTCAGGAAATGGGAATGAATGACACGCAGGGGCGTGGGATCGCCACGGTTTGCCTTCCTGAGATGAAGCGGGCACACATCAGAATTTGCTTTGCAACGCTTCTGGCCCGCGCCAAGAACGACATGCAGACATGGAAGCGCACGGACCTTGATTTTCGTAACCAGGAAATCGCCGGAGCCACCGCACGCGGGCAACTGGAATACTATCACATTCTGGAACGCCAGGGTCTGATGCGCCAGCTCTTCACTGCCTCAGACGTAAAGAAGCATTGGGATGCCTGCGAGAAAGATTTCAATGCCCAGCCCCTCGGCTATGTGCTGGCGATGGAGGGTGCCGACCCGATTCTTAATGCGGATGATCTAGCGGTCTGGTGGGAGCGGGGATTGCGCCTTCTCGGGCTTTCTCATTATGGGCAGAGCGCCTATTCCGTTGGCACGAATGATTCAGGGCCGCTGACGCCCCGTGCGCCGGAATTTTTAAAGGCGATGGAGAAGGTCGGCATGATTCTTGATGTCACCCACCTGTGCGATCAGAGCTTTTTCCAGGCGGTTGACCTTTTTGGCGGGCGAATCCATGCAAGCCATAACAATTGCCGCAGTCTCGTGGCCAACGAACGGCAGTTTACCGACGAGCAGTTGCGCATCGTCATAGAGCGCAAGGGTGTCATCGGCGCTGTTCTGGATACGTGGATGCTTTATCCTGCCTGGGTGCTGGGACAGACCTCTACGAGCGTGGTGACGATGGAAAACGTAGCCGACCACATTGATCACGTCTGCCAGTTGGCGGGTAATACGGAACACGCCGCAATCGGCAGTGACCTAGATGGCGGTTACGGCAAGGAACAGTCTCCGGGTGATATGGATACCATCTACGACCTGCACAAGCTCGAAGGTGTTCTCGAGCGTCGTGGCTATAAGGCCGAAGATATCGACCGTATCTTTTACAAGAACTGGTATAACTTCCTGCTCGGCGCGCTTCCGGCGTAAGCGTCGGTTTACTTCGACTTACCCATGGGATTGGGCAGGTAACTGACAAAACTGGTAATCTTCCAGTGGCGCTGGACTTTCTTGAGAAAGAAAATGCTCTGCCACTTCATCGTAAGAGGCCCGTGATTTAGCGTTTC
Source organism: Chthoniobacterales bacterium (assembly GCA_039918055.1). Lineage (GTDB taxonomy): Bacteria > Verrucomicrobiota > Verrucomicrobiia > Chthoniobacterales > JBDTJR01 > JBDTJR01. Next base: position 14,416 of record JBDSIH010000001.1, on the reverse strand, counting down.
CACAGATCCATTAGCCTTCATCTTGGCGACGGCGCGGTTGCCCTGAACTTCGATGTCTTTTAAGGTGATCGTCTTGCAGAGGAACTCCATCTTTCCGACTGCCTTCAGTTCAACGGCCTGAAATTCCTTTGCCTGGCGCAACCATTCTTCCCGGTAATCTTTCAGGGTCGCGTAGCGCAGTCTCCAATGATCGGGATTTGAAATGCCGCAGGCGTCATAACCCATGAATTCCTTTTCCAGAAAATCTGCAGCGCCGATACTCCAGTCTTTTGCCAGAAAGGCTTCAAAATCACGCGGGATGAGCAATTCCCATATTGCCTTGCGATCAGCGTCCTTTGGAAACGGATTCTTCACTGCACCTTTTAATTTGGCCTTCATGGAATTGCGTGAATGCTAGGCATTATCCGGCATCGGACTTGGCAGGTAGCCAACGAAACCGGTGATCTTCCAGCGTCCACGATCCTTCTTCAAAAAGAAGATGCTCTGCCACTTGAGTTTCAGAGTTCCGTGATTAACGGTCTCCACAGAGCCGTTGAATTTTTTATGCGCAACGGCGCGGTTGTTTTGAATTTCAATGCTTTTGAGCACGACGGCCTTATAAAGAAAATCGAGTTTGCTGATGCCTTTCATCTCCACGGCTTCAAAGTCATCCGCCTGACGCAGCCATTCGGCGCGATAATCTTTCAGCTGCGAATACTTCAGTCTCCAATGATCGGGATCGGCCTTGAAGCAGGCATCGTAGGCCATGAATTCACTTTCCAGAAAATCACCCGCGCAGATGCTCCAGTCATTTGCCAGAAAGGCTTCGTAATCACGGCGGACAAGCGCGTCCCAGATGGCATAGCGTTCCTTATCTCCGGAAAACGGATTTCGGCTTTCGGTGATGGTTGACGCAGCCGCTTTTTTGGCGGGAGATTTTGCCTTTGGTTTTTTCGAAGTTTTTTTAGCTTTAGCTTTCATGGTAGGAAGAGGGGTGGAGATTGATATTCCATTTATGCGTTACGTTCAAGTGTTTCGAAAGTCACGGCATAAGGAGATGGCTTGCCTTCGGTCCATCGGACAAATTCATCGATCATCATATCCGACATCCGGCGCACTTCCTTGCCCATGGATCCAGCGATATGCGGAGTCAGAATGACATTCGGGAGCGAATAAAGAGGAGAGTCCACAGGCGGAGGCTCGGGGTTTGTAACGTCTAATACCGCTGTCAGATCGGGACGCCTTTTCAGCACTTCCACCATTTCCGTTTCCTGAACGATGCTTCCCCGTGCGGTATTGATGAAGGTCGCATTGGGTTTCATGGAGCTTAACAGCGAGCCGGTAATCAGACCTTCCGTCTGCCTCAGGCTCGGCGCGTGGAGCGTAACGACATCGCTTTGCCGGAAAAGCTCTTCCAGGGAAACGGATTCTGCATCCAGCTTTTGAAAAAGTTCTTTTGGCGCAATGGGATCAAAGGCGATTTTTTGCACGGAGAATGGATTCAGGAATTCGCAGACCTTCTGGCCAATCATCCCAAGAGAAATTATTCCCACCGTGCTTTCATAAACCCCCGGCATGTCGAGACGCTGCCAGCTTTTCGGATCTGCCGCATATTGGATATTGCGCACATGAGTCCAACCCAATTTCAGAGCGAAGATAATTTGCGAGAGGGCAAATTCCGCGACTGGCACAGCATTTGCCGCAGCCGCACTTACGATCAGGATACCGCGCTTTAAAAATGGCGTAGCAAAATATTTTGTCGTTCCTGCCGCATAAAATACCGCGCGCAGTTTTGGCATGAAGTCCAGCTGAGCTTCGGTAAGTGGCGGCATTCCCCACGTAGAAAAAACTACTTCGACTTCGCTCAGCAAGGCAGCATGTTTATCCATTTCGCTGCGACCGATGACAAGATCGGAAATCTCGACCAGCGCTCGCAGACGTTTTTGCTGTAGTGGCCCCCAGACTTTTTCCAACTCGCCCGGATGGTCGCTTAAATAAACGGCTTTCATTCGTGTATCAGCGGGAGAGGAACCTCAATGCGATGCACGCCTTTTGGACGATAGCTGAGTGGAGCGCTGATGCCCAGATAGTCACACATCAAAAAGATAATGCTCAGCCACATCTCCGTGCCCTGAAGGCTGGGTTGGGATTCGGGAGCGCTTCCGGGTTCCAGGTGAAATGCGAAACCGCGGTCTTCATGCCATTTTTTGAAAATCAACGGAAGACGACGAAGCATCCATGCGGTGATTTCTGCTTTGCGGTATTCTGTTTGCTTCGCGCAAAGCCAGAGCGGGTGCACGACATCCAACACATTGCAGGCATTCTCCTGTCCTTCTGCGAAGTAACGCGCATCACCCGCATGAGCGAGGATGGTATCGATGCTCCGTTCGGGATAAGGCAAGGGCACGCCGAATTGCGCATAGGAACCGCGCGTCATCCGGTAAAAGCCATTCACTGCCTGAAGCCAGCCTTCTTCGCGCGTAGGTTTGCCCCACATGCCCGTAAAAGGATCGGCATGCAGAGCCGTCCATCCGAAAAGCGTTTCGAGCGAGAAGTCCGGCTGGAAATATTTTTTCTGCAGATAGGCCGCCGTTGAGTAATGATCGATCCATGCTCCTGCGCCCCAGGAGGCATCACTCCATGGAAGGCTATTGAGCTTGGCGATCAGACCCTGTGGAGAAAGTTTATTCAGGATAGAAATGGGATGCAGGGGTTTCGCATCCAGCAATTCCAGGGAGTAGCCTGCAGTCAGAAAATTATAAGCGGCCCAGCGGGATTCCATGAGTTCGGGCTCCTCGCGGCTTTCTTCGATCCAGGGCTCGAAGAACAGCCCTGTGGCCGGATCCTGAAACTGCTGGAAGAATTTAACATAGCCTTCCCGATCCATGAGTGGGGGAAGGGAACCAAACATTGCCGCAATCTCGATGGCATCGGCCGTTCTGCGCAGACAACGGGCATGGGGCATGTCCGGCTTTTCCAGATAGCAGGGACCGAACTTCGGATCGCTGGATTCAAAGGGCGTAATGATTTTCTTCCATTGTTCTGCGGCTTTTTCTCCGAAGGCTTTGACGGATGTTTCAAGGTCTTTCTTCGGAGCGGCTTTTCCTTTGTCCCGTCTGTCGCGGACGACACGCGCCGGATTTCCCACGGCGATCGCATACTCCGGAATGTCTTTGGTGACAATGGCTCCGGCTCCAACAATGGCATAGGAACCAATGGTGACTCCGGCCATGACGGTGACATTCGACCCCACCCAGACATCATCGCCAATGGTGATTTTTTTCCATACATTGCCCTGGAGACGGAAAGGGACGTCGGGATCGTCGAAGACATGGTTGACCGCGATAAAGGAGGTATAGGCGCCAATGCGCACATCATTGCCTATATTGACTTCTCCCCGGGAAACGCAATGGATGTTCATGCTGCTATTTGAGCCCATGGACATTTCTTCCGTGATATAACAGTAGGCGGAAACGTAGGAGTTTTCGCCAATGTCCAGCTTGTGCCCCAAAAAGGCAGCGAGCGGAGAAACGAAGGCATTTGCGCCAAACTTCGCATTGCAGCGTCCTTCCAGTTCTTTTTGAAATTTCAGCTGCGTTTCAATCTCCTCCGCCGTGGTGACACAGGGTTCAGGATACGTCCATGTATTGTAATCATGGAGCCGGGGATGACGAACAGGAGGGTCGGGAAAATTCACAAAGGTATTCCGTTTGGATATTGCTGATTATATTTGGAGCACAATGCTGATAAATGCAGTTGCAAAAGGATGTCTACAAAATCCTGTGGTTTAGATTATTACGCAAGAAATTTTTCCACAAAAGAGTCCCCGCAGGCATATGCAAAATGGCCATTGTCCCCGCCTGTAAGTTTTTTTAATACGCCACCCGGCAGGCTTCGCCGGAAAAGCCATAATTTGACTATCCTAAAGAGATTTTGCCCGGTTTATGACATTTAGTAGACATGTTTACTAAATTTAGTAGAAACGGTCTCCTCTCTTATTTTATGACTGATATTCGTTTCGAACTACAGGAAATCAACACGTGGCGTCTTTTTAACAAGGCTGTCACCCAGCAAGGTGTGGTGGAAATGGTCGAATCCTGGGAGGCCAATGGCTATCGCTTCGGCTGCGTCTGCATTGATGACGGATGGACGATCGATGGTCGTCTGGGGGATTGGACGCCGGATCCAACGCGGTTTCCGGACCTTGCGGGATTGGTCGACTGGATTCACGCCAAGGGATATGCCGTGCGCCTGTGGGTCGCGCCTACCCAGTGTCATCCCGAAACCGATATTTACAAAAAGGCTTTTCCGGACTCTCTTCTGAAAACCAAGACCGGTGAACCTGCCCATTATGTCGGGCTGAATACCTACCGCATCGACCCGCGCACACCCGTGGGCAAGGAACACATCCGCAGCACCATGCAGAGACTGGTGCGCGATTATAAAATCGATGCCTTCAAGGTGGATTTCCCTCCTTTCTACGAGCCACGGGATGAGTTTTACGAGCAGGTCGGCTACGACTTTTCCGCGGAAGACGACAAGAACATGGTTCCCGATTTCTACAAACAGGTGAATGAAGCGGTCACTTCGGTGAACCCTGCCGGTCGCATTTGCTGCGCCAAACATATCGAGAACTGCCAGCCTTACATTCAGGATACGATCTGCGGAGATTTTGTTGGTCAGGATCGCAGCGTGATCGTTCCACAGACCAGTAAGCATCTTAAAGATTACATCGAGGGTCACAACATCACGCCCTGGCTGGAAATGATCTGGGGTGAGGAATCCGAAGCGCCACGTCCAGGAGCGGCCTGGCATGCGGGCTATCTTGAGTTCCTGGCGCAGTCCATGAATTACGGATTCAAGCTCGAACACAGCTTCTTCCCATTCAACTATCCCAATGCGAACCAGATTCGCATTTTGTCGAATCTCTACGGCGCGCGGAACACCAAGTACAAAGTGATCGCGGCTGGACGGAAAACATATCCAGTTCCTCTCCTGCTGGAAGCGGGTATTGAGATGGATGCAAACACGCGCTTTTTAGTGGCTCCAGAAGAGGAGAGTCTCGCACTCCTTCATACAGGCCTGCTTGGCACGAGCTGCATGCAGTGGAAGTGCCGCAATGTCCTCACCGGCGAAATGATCCGACTTCGCGGACGGAATGAATTGTGGGGAGGAACGATGGATTGGTGCCGTGTGGAGTTTGAAGCCAAGGCTTACCAGACATACGAGCTGTGGCACGAAGGCGAGCCCGTCACTTTTTATCGCGATCACTTCGAGAAGAATTACGGAAAGTATGCGGTCGAGGAAGAAGCGGATAAGCCAGCTTCATAGTCGGCTCTAAGTTTACTGCCCAAGCACTTCGCGTTCGCCACGCTTCAGATGTTTTTCGAGTGCCTTCGCGGCATGCTCGAAATCATTTCGCTCCAGCGCGTCGCAGATTTTTTCGTGCTCGCGTACGGCGAGATCGAAATCATTGAGTGATACGGAATTCGTGCCAACCGTGACCTGTAGGAGGGGAAGGTTCGACGCTTCGTAAACGCGGCTCAAACGCGGATTTTCCGCACAGGCAACGATCAGACGATGAAAACGCAGATCGGCCTCGCGTGCCCCGGCGAAATATTCTTTTTTGACGAGCGAGGCATAATCATCTGCCGCGCGTCGAATTTCTTTGAGACTTTTCGCAGAAAGCGGTTTCGTTAAAAAACGGATAGCGCCCGCTTCAAGAATGGCGCGCAAATGACTGATCTGTCGGATCTCATCGGCATTGAGCGTGCTCACGCGGTATTTGTTGCCCTCTTTAATGACAAGGCCCTCGCCATGAAGCCGCTTTAGTCCCTCGCGAATAGCGAATCGGCTGAGATCATAGCGTTTTCCGCACTCCACTTCCGCCAGATGAGCGCCGGGAAGGACCCCTGCCGTCAAAATGCTTTCCCGTAACTTACTATATGCCGTTTCGGATTGCGAAGCCACGAGAGAGTGTTGACAAAATCAAACTAAAATGTCAACAATTCAACCCTCTTATGACAACTGCCAATACGGAATCCTCTGAATCGATCATCAAACAAAGTGAACGCTACATCGCAGGGGGCGTTGTTTCTCTGAACCGTAAGTCCGTGCCCGCTATGGTATTTGTCCGTGCGGAAGGCAGTAAACTTTTTGATGCCGATGGACGCACGTATATCGACTACCATGCGGCTTTCGCTCCTCATCTTCTCGGCCATCATCATCCGGAAGTCACTCAGGCCGTGCGCGATGCGCTTGATCGCGGTTGGTCTCTCATGGGCAGTGGAACTACGCCGTGGGAAGCACAGCTTGCCGAGTTGCTCTGCGATGCGGTTGACAGCCTTGAATCCGTTCAGATTTTGAACACTGGTAGTGAAGCATCCAATCTTGCGATCCGTCTTTCCCGGGCGCACACAGGCCGTGAAGACGTTGTCACGACCCTCGGCGGCTATAATGGCTGGCACGATGAAGTCGGCCGCGCTGTTATGCCTCCTCTCGAAGACATCGGCCATCGCGTTTCGCCTGGTGAATATCCTTTCTGCCCTATCTCGGCGGGAATTCCTAAGACAACACAGCGCCGCATTCATACGGTGAATTTCAATGACCTGGAATCCGTGGAATACGTATTCCGTCGCCATTCCGTTGCCTGCCTTATCACGGAGCCTGCACTTCAGAACGTAGGAATCATCCTTCCAAAGCCCGGGTATCTCCAGGGTCTGCGCGATCTTTGCGATAAATACGGCGTGGTATTCGTACTGGATGAAGTCAAGACAGGTTTCCGTTCGGCATTGGGTGGCTATCAGTCCATCGCGAAGGTTAAGCCTGATCTTTCGATCTTCGGTAAAGCAGTAGCCAATGGGTATCCGCTCGGCGTTCTCGGTGGACGCAAGGATATCATGGATCTTTTCTGTGACCCAGACATGAAGAAGCGTGTGTTGGTTGCCGGAACCTATAATGGCCACCCGGTCAATGTAGCCGCTGCTATTTCCACGCTGCAGATTCTCAAGCGGAATAATTGCGAGATTTACGGTCAGATCGATAAGAATGCAGCCCGGCTGCAGGAAGGTCTGGAGCAGATCTTTAAAGACGCAGGCAAGACCGTGACGATCGTCAGAAACGCCTCTGCGTTCTGTGTTTACTTCATGGATCACGCGCCGAGCGACTGGCACGACATTCTTGCGCATCACGATTTCGATATCGATAAGCGCTACCGTCTCGGATTAATCGAAGAGGGTATCTACAATTTCCCAACGCCGTGCAAACAGGGTTCGGTAAGCGCTGCGCATACTGTGGCGGATATCGATGCGACGCTCGAAGCGGCACGCCGCGTTGTAGCGAAACTATAATTTCGGAAATTCCGCAGCCCAGGCTTGTAAGGTGGCAGCATCTTCGAGCAGGGCTTCGCGCGTTTCATTGTGAACAAATTCCAGAAGCAGGGGGCGGCTGGCTCCCTGTGCCTGTAATACTTTCAGATAGGCAGGCCATTCTGCTGTGCCTTCCCGTAGCGGCATTTTCTGAAAAGATTCTGTTAACTGGAATACATGCACGTTGCTCAGCCACGGGAGAAGCTGCGTCAGGCACGCGACATTTTCCTCCACGGAAAGTGCGGGCTGCGTTTGCCAGAAGGTTTTCAGCGCGGGATGATCGACTTTCTGCAAAAGGGCTAGCGTGGATTCGCAGGTATCCGTCAAAGTGTTGCCGTGATACTCAAAGGCAACTTCCAGGCCGGCCTGTGCGGTGAGTTCCGCAATGCGCAGTGCATCCTGCTCAATAGCCAGCCTTACGGCACCCACTGTATCGGCTGATCCCTTGGAGCCCGCCCACACCCGAATGAAGGGGGCGCCGAGCGCGACTGCGGATTCGAGAACTTTTTCGTAAGACAAGCCAGCCTGCTCACTTTCTCCCAGTCGATAATAAGATCCGTAGGAAGCAACGCGAAGGCCATGATCCGTCGTCTTTTTTGCAACAATGCGGGCGGTTTCCACCTTGCCATGCGGGACATGAATATCTCCGCCCCATTCAATACATTCCAGCCCAGCCTCTTCGGTTAATGCGATGATTTCATCCACCGAATACCTGCGAAAAGTAACGGAGACTAGACCTGGAGAAAATAAGGATGACATAAGGATCATCCCTCCTTACTGAAGCTTTGGAGGGCTGGGAAGTAATATATAGGTTAGGCGCTTCAAAAATCGGGTTTTGAGACGGAGAATTTTGATTTGGCGATCACGTCGCCCTTACTGGCGGTAATGGACCATTCACCGGGCTGAAGGGGAAGGAGTTCTCCGACTTCTTTTCCGTTAACCATCCAGCGGCAACCGGATTGGGATGCCTTCAGGTGAATCATCTGCTGGCTTTTTGGCAAATGAGAATTCATGTCAAAAGAAGCACCGTCTTTCGGGAAAATAATTTCCAGCGTTTCGTCATGAACAATTGCCGCCAACCGGTTCTGCGTGCTCGCACACCAGCCTGCATATTCCGGCGGCAGCACGAGAGTGTCGCGGCCATCGATCTTTTCATACATTTCCGCGGCATTACGTGCGGGCTCTGTGCCGGAGAGAAACCATTCCTGAACGATGGGTTCGCCGGCGCGGGGAAGCAGACCTGTCTCAGCAGCGACCTGAAGTGCGTGAAGTTTTTTGGAAGCTTCAGGAACGGGCAGGGAAGTGTCCCCGTGCTCAAGAAGGTAACGCATCATCCCGGCCCAAAGCGGTGCGGCAGCGCCCACGGCAAGTACTTCGCCAAGAGATTTTCCATCCAGATTTCCCGCCCATACCGCAACAGTATGTTTTTGATCAAAACCCACGCACCAGCGGTCACGAAATCCCGAACTGGTTCCCGTTTTTACCGCAACGCGGGCACCGAGATTCAGCGGTGAGTTCAGACCGAAGCTGAGTTTTCTCGCTTCATTATCGCAAAGCATATCGGTGACAATTGCGCAGGCCTCGGGAGAGGCGATGCGTTCACTTTCGATGGCTTCATTGTGCAACAGACGTGCGTTCCAGGCTACTCCGCCACGGGCCAGACCCGCATAGGCTCCGGCAAGATCTACGAGTCGAATGTCGGCGTTACCCAGGATGAATCCCGCGCCGTAGTCGTCGAAGGATCCCGAAAATTGAAAACCCCATCGGCGAAGCTCATTAAAGGCATTGCGTGCTCCCAGACGACTTACTGCCACGACGGCGGGAACGTTAAAAGAATTTCCCAATGCCTCGCGCACACGAACGGGTCCGTGAAAGCGATGGCTGTAGTTCTGCGGATCGTAATCGTGGTAAGCGCTGGGAATTGCCTGATCGGTATCGGGCATTAGTGTCGCAGCAGTGAGAAGTTTTTGTTCAATCGCGGAAAGATAAATGAAGGGCTTGAGCGTGGAGCCACAACTGCGTGGAACGATTGCCGCATTGATATCCCTATGATCCGCCCTTCCGGCGCTGGCAAGCGCGCGCACCGCACCTGTGGAATTTTCGACAACCACAATCGCCGCATCGCCAACGCCCATGGGGCCGGAGACTCGGAGATGCTCGTTCAACAGGGTTTCGGCGATGTGTTGTAGATTGGGATCCAATGTCGTGCGCAGCGTATCCGCGCCAACCTTCGCACGCTGCATTGCCAGCATCGCGAAGTGAACTGCCTGCACAGGCGGGTTGTGCATTTCTACTTTCGGCATCGTGGCCAATAGCTGAGAACTGGTAATTCCGTTCGGTAGCACTCCTATTTCCTCCAGGCGCAAAACATTTCTGCGATAGCGCGCAAACGCCTGATCGGAATTTCGCCACGGATTCAGGCGACTGGGGGATTGCGGTAATCCGGCCAGAAAAATGGCCTCAGAGAGAGATAGGGAGGCGATATTTTTTCCAAAATAAGCCTGTGCTGCCGCCTCGGCTCCGATGCGCCGGTTTCCATAGTCAATACGGTTAAGGTAAGTCTCAAGGATTTTCTTTTTATCCCACGTGCGCTCCAGCTTTAAAGCGGCGAATGCCTCGCGCAGTTTCGCACGAAATGTGCGTTCCGTGCGGCCGCTTGTAATTTTAATGGTCTGTTGGGTAATGGTGGACGCGCCGGATATGATCCGGAAACTGAATATATTTTGCAGCGCTGCGCTGAAGGTGGCATGCCAATCGACTCCGTGGTGTTTCCAGAAACGATGATCCTCAATACCGACGGTGACCATTGGCAGCCATGGCCCCATGTCGTGAAGGGAAACAGGCCGCGCATCCCGGAGGATATCGTCACCTGGGCGGGCAAATGCCTGTTCTCGCATATCCAGCAGCACCGTAGTCGCGGGAGGCGGAGTGCTTAATGCCTGAGGAATGTGCGCACGACGGATGGAACCTTCAAAGCCGGTCCAGAGCATTCCGCCGATCAGAATGACAGGAAGAGCTATTCGGAGGTAACGACGCATTCCAGAGGGGCGGTACGCGCGTAGATCCGGCTGTCGTACATCGGCGTGATTTGGGTGGATGGCCAGGCGAATGTTCCCGCAGCCGTCGCCCGCGCAAGCACGGCGTAGCCCTGGGAGCCGGTACCGATCTGGTCGAAGTAAAGATTGGTCTGCCTGTCGCGCATTTCACAATAAGAGAGCGAAGGTGTCTGCACTCCGGGTTCATCAGGAACCTGGTAAAACTTTCCGAACATCTGAAGGTTGGGATTTACCACTTCAATTCCTGCAGGCAGTTCATCCATGAGCGCGACGAAACTTTGAGGCCGCTCGCTGTGGAAGCGATAGGAAATTAAAAGCTGATCCCCAATCTTAAATGGCGCGGTAGCCGTACCGGTGCGTGTGACCTCGGTGAGATTTTTCACCACGCGATCGAGACGTAGTCCATGGGAAACCGGATTTTGCTCCTGCGGAGTAAGCTGGCGTTTTGCCGTGAGGACATATGCGCCCGATGCCGTATTTCCAAGGTTTTGAATCGTGAAGTTTGCCATGGCGGCAAGTTCGCGATTCGTCCACTGCGCGGCGGAGTGATTGGGTGATACGACCTCCGCTTTTGGATTGAGCGCCGCCGCAAGTTTGGGCGGCGGGTTCTGGTTAAGCACGGCATTGAAGGCAATCAGCAACCAGAGATTTTCCTGCGTGGAGAGGCTGTCCGAAGAGGCCATAAATACTTCCAGTTTCTTTTTCAGGACTGTGATATCCGCTCCAGGGGTAACAAGAATGCGTGCCCATGTGCAGATTGCTTCCGTGCGTGTCGTGGAGGAGAAGGTAATGGAATCAAACTCCCTATTATCAAATTTAACAGGGAGTTCCTTAACGAGTTCCAGCTGACGCTCCGGGAGCTGATTCAGTGAGTGAAGGGCGATAGCCAGCATGGCGCGGCCTTCGTCGTTTAGTTTATCGCGATGAAGAATTAACTCCTCTGCAGCGGCGGTAATTTCTTCGCTCGATTTGTTCTCAAATTGAGAAAGGGCGAAAAGGGCAAAGGCCCGTAGGGTTGGCGATACTCCGGTTTTCGTCTTGCGCAGAATCATATTTTGAAGTGTCACAGGCAGTGTGCTGGCCAGGTCTTCGGGCACTTCAATTCCGGCCTTCATCGCCTCGGCGACCGCCCATGCGCTCTGGATCGTCACATAGGGATTTCCTTCCACGCCATAGGGCCAGTAGGGAAGCTGACCATCGGGCAGTATGGATTTATTAAATTCTTCGAGTGTGTCGTGAATCGTGCGTTTGTAGTTGTCCGTGCGCTCAGCCGATTCGGGGAGATAGGCGAGAAGTTTTCCAAGCGCGGTATAAACAAGAAGGCGGGAGGATTTCTGCTCGAAACATCCATGCGGATAATCCAGGACCATGGGAATTCCCAATAGCTTGGTCAGATACTGCGAGGTGGATAAGGTTATGTCGTATTTGCCTGCGGAATTTAGCCACGCAGCAGGAGCCTGGGTGGATGCTTTGAATTCATTTCCCTTCCATGCGCCTGCGGCGGATTCCTGCACCAGGATATTCCGGGATGCAATGGGCAGTGTTATCTCGACCGAATCATTATGTTTGGGGTTCGAGTCCGAGGTGACATCAAAATGGATGGTTGCCGACGAGGCATTCTGCGCAGCCTGCGCTGGAAAACGGACAATGACAGGCTGATCTTTTGTGGCGGTCAGTTTCGTTTCGCCGGAGGAGGCTAGCTGGACGCCGTCTTTTGCAGTGCAGCGGATCGTCAATTTTTCCGAAGGAGAATATTTCTGACGGGCTACAGCACGCAATTCAATCTTGTCTCCTTCGCGCAGGAAGCGAGGGAGGGAAGGTTCGATCAGAAGATTTTTTGTCACCGCAAAAGTCGCATCGCCCGAACCGAATTGATTCTTCGCGGTCTGCCCAAGAGCGACAACCCGGAAACGTGTGAGATTATCCGGCGCAGTGCATTCGAAAGTCGCGGTGCCCTGAGCATTGGATTTAAGCGAGGGAAGCCACAAAATGAGAGGACGGAAATCGTGGCGTGTAAACTTAACACTCCCAAATTCGTCTTTTCCGCCTCCGCCTACCACATAGCCTTTTTGGGTAAGATTTTTTGCAGAGAAACTTTCCACATAACCTTTGAGAGAAGGATAAGTCACCACGCCAAAGGAGTTATCCGGGAAAAATGTATTGGCCAGTTCGGGAAGCGTCCATCCACCCAGCTCGAGGATGGAATCATCAACCGCATAGACGGTCAGTTCTGCATTATTAACCGGTTTATCATCGGCTGTAACCATCACTTTCCCATGGACGATTTCGCGGGGTTCATATTCCGGCTTTTCCGTGGCGATCTGTATTTTTAGATCCTTGTCGGTATTAGTCACTCCCATACGGGCGTAACCAAACATTTCTCCGGGAAGGTCATCCTTTTTCCCAGGGCGGAGAAGATAGACGGACACGTAGGCATTCGGCAGATATTCAGTATGGGCAGGGACTTCGATACGGTTTGAATTGCCATGCAATTCCATGGTGTAGCTGTCGAGGATATGATCCGTCTCGACGGTTACCCATGCGATACCTGCACTCGGCGACAGAATATCAAATGCCGCAGGGTGTCCACTTTGGAAGGGCTTATCTTGTTGCGTTGATCTTACTACCAGAGACTCCCCGCTTTTCACGGCAACCTCGGCCTCGCCGGGAGCGGTGAAGTAGAGTTCGTCGCTGACGGGTATTCCGGATTGACCGGGAAGAGGGGAGGTAATGAGCACATAACGCCCCGGCTCTTTAGGAGTGAAGATAAAGCGTCCATTTGCGGCGACATCTTCTTTTTTGATGCTTTCGTACTCATCCGTATTCCGAAAGCGGTAGACAAAGGGAGCTAGCCGCTCCTTCACTGATTTGGTGCGAATAAGGAAAAGCTCCGCACGAACTTTTTCCGGAATGGTAATACCCGGAGTCCGTGGAACCGCATGAAGGTCGAAAGCGATATTCTTTACGCCGGATTGGCGATCGGCCCGGATGCCGAGGGAGATATCATTCATGGTTACTTCCTGACGCGTCCCGCCCGTAATGGTCTGTCCATCCGGTCCGGTGACCTGTGCCTGCCACATGACCGAGCAGCGGGCCCTGTTGCCGGGATCTCTGAAAGGAATTTTACAGGTAAGGGTGACATTGCCATTGGCATCCAGCACGCCTTCTCCTTCAATCTGCGCTTCAAAATTTGGGACTTTTACATTTTTTGAATATATATCCACTTCCCTGAAGTCTTCGGGGTTGCTGATTACGATCATCTCGCCGTCATGGTCGCTCGTCCAGGTGGCAGTCCATACGACCTTGCTTCCCACATTCGGAGCGCCATGGAAGTATTGTGAAGAAACGACAATGGAAGATTCCCCTGCGGCATGAGGCTCTTTTTGTTCGCATACGACCGAGAAGGTGGGGTTGCGAAATTCCTCGATTCGGAAGTCCGAAGGTTCGCCTGCTACTGTTCCATCGATTTTACAAACCACGCGATATCCGCCCAGCTTACCCTGAGGAGGAATCTTCCACGCGGCATCCCAGCTGCTGTTTGTGTTTAGTTTCGTAGTTCCGCTCGCGAGAATTTCATTTTGCTCGCTGCCGGAAATTTCCCAGGCGATATCAGTTCCTGCGGGGAGCGTGGCGAGTTGAGATTTTGCTTTCGTGCGGAGGAAACCTTTAATCTTAATCTCCTGCCCGGGACGGTATAGCGGTCGATCGGTAATAATTTTTCCGAGAAAAGCCGGTATAGGAGATTGATAAAGCGAGCCGGAAGGAAAGCCTGATCCTGTGGTTACCGGCTCAATGGCAGGATGACCCGGTGTGGTATCAGCACTATAATATTTCACTCCTGCAAGAGACGTGGTGGGAAACTCCGCAACGCCGTTCAGATCCGTGGTTGCGGAAGTAATTTCTTTGCCATCACGCGCTATCGCATGAATGGGAATGCCGCTCACGGGTTTTGCATCGGACATGTTTGCCAGACGCAACGAAATAGTGGTAGGCGAAGATTTTTGGGTGAAAACG